>JANQJM010000250.1 GCA_028281635.1 Pseudomonadales bacterium
CGCTTCATAAGACGCTTGCCTTCACCCACCCAGACCCACCAATCAATTCAAACTCCCTGCATCAAATTGGTATCTCTCCGGCCCGCAATCATAGATTGCGGTAGTTCGGACTAAGAGAAATTACTCAATTCGCCAACAAGGCTCATAGCTTTCGTAGTCTATCTTCATCCTCCGCTGTTCAATAAATGAATCCAGCAAGCTCTGCAGTAGATCCATGATCTTTTGCTCACCTTGCATGAGATAGGGGCCATATTGCTTTATTTGTTCGATACCAAACGGTTTGACATTGCCTGCAACGACACCAGAAAACGCTTTGCGTAAATTGGAAGCTAATTCGAATGGAGAGAGGTCAGACTTCAGCTGTAATGCAGCCATGTTTTCATGAGTTGGCTCGAATGGGTGCTGCAGTTCGGCCGGAATATACAGCTCCCAATTGAAGCCATAGGCGGCGCCAGTCTTCATGCGGTCTTTGCGGCTTTTAATGACATGGTGTTTGGCACGTCTTGCGGTTTCTTCGGCATCGCCAATGACAATTTCATAATGGGCGGTTGCTGCTTCACCCAAGGTCTCCCGAATAAACTTATCCACTGCTTCGAAATAATCACGACTCTCCTCGGAGGCGGAGAGGATCAAACCAAATGGATGGTCGGCATTCCGTTCATGCATCAAAATACTTAATAAGTACAGTAGCTCTTCGGCGGTTCCAGCACCGCCTGGAAATACGATGATGCAATGCGCTAGCCTGACGAAGGCTTCAAGGCGTTTCTCGATGTCGGGCAGAATGACGAGTTCGTTGACAATGGGATTAGGTGCTTCGGCGGCGATAATGCCCGGTTCGGTAATGCCAATGTAACGGCGCAGGTCCTGCAACTGTTTGGAGTGACCAATGGCAGCTCCCTTCATCGGACCTTTCATAGCGCCTGGTCCACATCCGGTCCCGATATTCAAGCCTCGCAAACCGAGTTGGTAACCAACTTCTTTAGTGAAGTCGTATTCTTTTCGGCTTATAGAGTGACCGCCCCAACAAACCACCAGGTCTGGTCTCAGGTTTGGGCGCACTATGTCCGCATTGCGTAAGATGTCGAACACCGCATCGGTGATGCCGCGTCGGCTATCCAGATCATAGGTACCTGTCAGGGAATGGTTTACATAGACAACATCCCGTAGCACTGAAAACAGGTGTTCCTGCACGGCCCGGATCATATTGCCGTCGACGAAGGCAGTAGCGGGAGCATTCTTTACTGAAATAATGGGACCTCGGGATTGCGGAATGACAGAAATCTCGAAATCACTGTAGTCTTTCATCAGACTTTCGACATCGTCCTGGTTGCTACCCGCATTCAATACAGCGAGTGCACATTGACGAAACAGTTTGTGCACTTGATCCTGGGACGACATCAGTCCCTGAATCTCCCGCGAGGAGAGTAGGTTTAGCGTGCGCACCGGGCGCAGATTTTCTCGATCAATTTTTTGCATAAGTCCTTTTTATTATTTGGGGCGCAGTTATTGCGCCAGCAAGAGGCTCTTTCTCAGATGGTCGCGAGGCCTCTTGGAGTTCTAACAGTGTCGACAGCTCTAATGGAAAGAACGGTCGTAGGAAGTACAGCGAAGTGGGAGCCAATTATAACAGTTTTTGATGACTGGCGGGTTACGGCTGAGCTAGTTGGCGAGGCCAGCTTCGGCGAGGAGGGTCAGCAGGCCGATTTGAATGCTGATGTGGCCATCGACGTTCTCCCACCATTCATAGGGTGAGTGAGAATTGCCACCCCGACCACCGCGACTCATGGTGATTGCCGGCACGCCGAGGGAAAGTGGAAGGTTGGCGTCTGTGGAAGAAATCTGCAGGTCTGGTTCAATTCCAAAGGCTAGTGTTGCTGCCATCGCGTGTTGAACCAGCTGGCTTTCGTTGTCACCTTGCGCCGCGGGTCGAGTTCCGACTCGATCGATGATTACTTCCAGTGGAGGACCGCTTTCTCTTTCATTGTTCTCCATTTGCAGAGCAAGTTGCACTGCGTTTTGAAATACCGCATCAATCTCATCGAGTTTTGCCTGGCTTCCTGAGCGCATATCAACTTCCAGCCAGGACTCGAAGGGGATCGAGTTTATTGAAGTACCTCCTCCCATACGACCTATGTTATAGCTGGTTTTAGGTCCTTCTCTGGTGACTGCGAGAGCGTTCTGGTCGAACAGTGCAATGGCTCGCCCGAGAGCATGATGGGGGTTGGCCATACCAAAGGCACCCCAGGAATGGCCACCAGGACCTTTAAAGGTTACGCGATATCTGTGAGACCCGACCCCTCCAGTAACTATTCTACTGGCCAGGCCGCCATCAACGATGATTATTTTGTCGATCCTGGCAGCGCCTGGACGGAATAAGTGTTTCATGCCCCGGAGGTCACCCAACCCTTCTTCACCTACATTGCCAATAAACAGCAGATCAGCTTCGGTCTGGATATTGGCAAATTCCAATACTCTTAATACAGTGAGAATAGTCACCAGACCGCGACTATTGTCGCCGATGCCAGGTGCGAACAGACGTGTTCCCTCGGTGCGAACAGTTAGTTCGGTTTGCAAAGGAAAAACGGTATCCAGATGAGCGCTATAAGCGATGGTCCGGTTTCCGCTAACACCGGGTCGGTGGCCTATAACGTTTCCAACCTCGTCAATCACCACATTATCAAGACCAGCTTCCCGGAGCATTTCGGCAAATCTGGCAGCTCGGCGTTCTTCGCCAAAAGGGGGCGCCGGTATCTCGGTGATTTCGATCAGGTCCTGCATCGAACGCGGTTCCAGCGTGATAACGTGATCCAATGCCGTCTGTACTGCTGCGTTTTCTTGTAAGCGTGCGATGCTAGCCCGGAATTCTGGTGCAGGAAGTAGTTCCTCATCAGACCCAAACGCGGACTGAGATAGCTGATAGACAACAGTTAGCAGCACAGCCTTCAGTGCTGGATGAAGAGATTTCATAGTAGGACCCAAATTCCGGGAATCGAGCTTATAGCAAGGCAAATTCCATGACAAACAAGGATTAACGGAGAGTCAGTGAGATTCCGCCGAGGAACCCCCAACGGAGGACAGAGAGCCGGTGTTCTAATTCAAAAACCCCCGATAATCAGTACAATGGCTGCCTGATCCAGTTAATTCTCAGTTTTTGGAGTATTCGAAGATGCTTTTCCAGTTTTCTCTCTCTCCCAACTCGGTATTCCGTGCTTTATTGTTCTGTGGCGCCACATTTCTTGCTGGTGCTGCAGTGGCACAGGTGCCCATTATTCAACCAGGTGCGCCCGGTCAGCAGGGCAGGATTATTTCCGCTGAAGAAGCGGCAAATCTGGCCAATATGGAGTACTCCCTGGGAGATATCAGGTTTCTACAGGGCATGATTCCCCACCATGCCCAGGCTAAAGAGATGTCTGCTCTGGCGGAGGGGCGTACCAACAACGACGCGGTGCTGGCTGTGGCTGCGCGCATCACTCTGTCTCAGGATGACGAAATTGCCATGATGCAAGGTTGGTTGCGAGATCGGGGTCTGGAACCCGCCACGGAAGACGCTCACCACGATCCTGATTTTGAACGCATGCCGGGCATGCTCAGTGACGAAGAAATGGAAGCCCTGGCCGCCGCCAATGGTCCGGAGTTTGATCGGCTCTATCTGGAAGGAATGATCGACCACCATCAGGGCGCCCTGGACATGGTTGAGATGTTGCTCGATCAACAGGGTTCAGCCCAGGATCCTCTGCTGTATGAGTTCACTTCTGAGGTGACTTCTGATCAGACGTCTGAAATAGAGCGCATGGATGCAGTGTTGGCGAGTTTGAATCCTGATCCTCGGGTGGGTCTGGCAGCCGGATTTCGCGATGCGGGAGAAGCAGCGCTGAATATGCGTGTAATTGCGTCCTTACCAAAGCCGGCTGGCTTTTTCGATCCAGACCGTCCGTCCGGACTTTCTGCTGCTCGCCTTGCAGAACTGGAAGCGGAAGCGGCAAATGATGGCAATGCACCAGAGACGCCAACCGAAGACGAGGAAGAGGACGAGAATGCCGATCCCCGTCCGGCGCTATTGAGTTTCTCCAATACCGATTTACTGTTTTCCGGAGACTATCTGGTAGCGGGCAACTATCACGGGTTCAATACCTATGACATTAGCAACCCTTCCGCTCCGGAGCATATCGCTTCTGTGGTCTGTCCTGGCGGGCAGGGCGACGTCTCCCTGGTGGGTGATCTATTGATTATGTCAGTACAAGAAGTGCGCGGTCGCCTCGACTGTGGCTTAGAGGGTGTGCCTGAACCGGTCAGCCAGGAACGCGTAAAAGGTATTCGTATTTTCGATGTCAGTGATTTCCGTAATCCGATTCAGGTTGGTGCAGTTCAAACCTGTCGGGGTTCCCACACCCATACAGTAGCGCAAGAAGCCAATGCGGACGGCAATATTTATGTCTATGTGTCTGGCACCAGCCGCGTGCGAGATGATGAAGAGTTGGCCGGATGCTCTGATGATTCGCCGTTTGAAAATCCAAATTCAGCCTTGTTCCGGATCGAAGTAATCGAAATCCCAGTAGACGATCCCGGTTCGGCTCAGATCGTCAATCGTCCTTTTATATTCGCGGATGCGGACTCTGGTACTTTGGCCGGACTTTGGGACGGGGGCGATCATGGCGAAGGCACACAGACTACCAGTCAGACCAATCAGTGCCATGACATCACAACCTTTCCAGAAATCGGTCTCGCAGCAGGTGCCTGTTCAGGCAACGGCATTTTGCTGGACATCTCTGACCCAGCGGATCCTCAGCGGCTTGATCAGGTGATTGATCCGGGTTTTGCTTACTGGCATTCGGCAACCTTTAACAACGATGGTACTAAAGTCATCTTCACCGACGAGTGGGGTGGCGGTGGTCGACCTCGCTGTCGTGCCCAGGACCCGTTGACCTGGGGCGCCGATGCGTTCTATGACATCGTCGATGGTCGTCTGCAGTTCCGCAGTCATTACAAGATGTCTGCACCACAAACCGACACCGAGAATTGCGTGGCTCACAATGGTTCGCTGATTCCGGTTCCTGGTCGTGATTTGTTTGTGCAAGCCTGGTATCAGGGTGGTGTGTCGGTTGTGGATTTCTCTGAATCGGCGAATCCAGTAGAAATCGCTTACTTTGATCGGGGTCCT
>JANQJM010000006.1 GCA_028281635.1 Pseudomonadales bacterium
ATCGACAGCATCGACAAATTGTTTTTTGCCAATAGCGAAGGCAAAAAGATGATCGAAATTACCCGTATGCGTCTTGCTCATGAATTAAAGGCGGGTGGAGTAAAGATCATCAGCGAAGGATCATTGGTGAATCGCGCCATGGAATCCGTCGTTACCAACCTCAAGAGCGACACCAGCAGCCAGAGCCGCCGCCCTGCCCGCGCCACCGCCTGAACTCAAGCCTGAAAATCTGATTGCATAGCGGCTAAGCCGTTATGCAGTGCTTGCACCTGCTGATACAGAAACTGTGTTAAGGCTGTGCGCCCCCCCTGGGACTCCAACTCGGCCCAGGGAATCGGTCGGCCAATCTCCACCTGCACAGATTGACCAAACATTCTAAGCGCTTCGTGCACCAGTAAAGCCATACGCAAGGGCTCGGCAATGTGGGACGCCACATGAAACTTGCGGCTGTTACAACCATGAAAATAAATGGGCACTACAGTTGCCTTTGCCTCACGAATAATCTTGGCGGCGAATGTTGTCCAGGGAGCATCCTGCACTGAACCGAATCCAAATTTATTGGCAGTGGACACCATGCCGGAGGGAAAGATAAGCACAGGAATATCCTGGGAAAGATATTCCAGGGCCAATTGCTTGGAACGAATATTGGTTTTCTGCGCTTCCCGGGACTCTTCGAAATCGATTGGCAGAAAGTATGGTGCCAATTGCTTGTCCTGACACAGCAGGGAGTTAAGCAATATGCGGAGATCGCCGCGAGCTTTGAGTGCCAGGTCACACAACACCACTCCATCCACCACACCGAAGGGATGGTTAGCTACAAACATCAACGGACCGGTTGTGGGAATTTCAGCCAATCGTTGCGAATCGAATTTGACCCGGATGCTGGCTTCAGCCAGTGCTTCGGCAAAGAACGATTGGATATCGAAATCTTTTTCTTTGAGTCTGTAGTAAACCGCTTCGATCTTGTTGCGACCGAAGAGTACTTCCAGTGAAGAGACGAGTTGTCGTTGAATCCAGGGGTCTTCGGGGTTCGTGTACGACAACCTTGGCGGTTCACGAAGATAGGATTGAAATTGAGGATCAATCTCAGCGATGTTCATGAGGTAGCCAATTTAAGTAAAAGATGTTTCAAAATAGTGACAACTCACATCTGCTATCTTCAATATCGGATCTCAACTAATGAGCTTTATGCAGCTTATAGAGCGTCGAGAATCTGACCTACATGCTGCCCCAGAGGATAACCGCCGGCAGTCCAGCCTAACCTCACCACCACTGTATCGCGCGAGGGAATGATCATCATCGATTGTTGCCGATTGCCGTTGGCGTAGTAGGCATCAGCGGGCAAATTGGCAAACCGATAACTACTATTGCCGGCATTCAGCCACCACTGGTAGCCATAGGCTTTGTCGTTGTCTGACTGGTTGGGGGTCGTGGCACGGGTCACCCAGTCTTCGGTAACAATACGCTGACCATTGATTTCACCACCATTCAGCATCATCAGACCCATGCGAGCCCAGTCACGGGCAGAGGCGTAGAAATAGGAACTACCCATAAACACGCCACCGGCATCTGTTTCATACACGGCATTTTGGAATCCCATGGGACGATAAATGGCGTCAACAAAATTATCGTAAGCTGCCTGGGGTCCACCCAGGGTGTCCGTGTAAAGACGGGAGAGAATATTGGCGGTGCCGGAGCTGTAGTTGAATCGGGTGCCAGGTTCTGCCGCCAGTGGCATATCCAGAACATACTCGGAAGAAGATGCCGAGGTAAACAGCATGGCGGTTGCGTCGTCACCAGGGGCATACTGTTCAGAGAAGCGCAAACCGTCGGTCATATTGAGCAGGTTTTCAATTGTTATGTCAGCGCGCCCGTCGGCTTGCCACTGACTGAATCCGGCTTTTGCTTTGAGATCGATAACCCCGCGCATCTCCAGATTACCCAGCATGATGGCATTCAAACTCTTGGCCATGGACCAGCCAAGCAGAGGTGATTCAGCGCTCATCTCCTGGCCATAAGCTTCGCCAACAATTTCCCCGCTGTGCACGACCAGCAGTGCACGTGTGTTTAAGCCCGCCGCGTTGTCTTTCTGTAACAGATCTTCCAAGAGTGTTTGAATTTCAGGTCTTGGTGCTCCCACGCGGTTGCCTGCCGGCCAGGGTGCATTGCTGGATTGGGTAGATTGCAATTGCAGACCCTGGCGTTGATTGTAGCCAGCATAATCAACGGAACAACCCAGGCCAGGGATGTAACTCGCCGTCTTGCGTTTGAGACCAAACAAGGAAGTCGTCACCGTCTTCGCTTCCTCGTCATAGCTAATGGTCAATTGAGAAAGAATAGGATCGTACTGCACCAAATCATCAAAGGCTTGTTCCCTGCTATTGCCGATCACAAATTCGGCACTGCACAACAACTTGGATCCGATTCCAGTGGCAACACCAGGACCATAGATAATGACGTTCGGAGGTATGCCAGCCAGAGATAAACCCCCAACTGCCACCACCAGAAATAACACCAGACCTACTACTACTTTTTTAATCATCACCTGCATTACAACTTATGCCTCTGACTCATTCAAGTGAGCCATTCACAACCCTTATGCAGTTTTAACTTTTGCGTGTTCCAGTGGACCACCAGCGAGGAACAGGAGCAAACCCAGGGCACCAGCTGCTGCTGCCACCATGTAAGGTACGGCATACAAATTCGCGCTGGCAGCGTACGCGATACCCAATAGCGCCGGACCAATGGAAGTACCCAGTGACGTCATTAGATTGCTGACGGAAAAAATGCGCGCATAGTCCAGAACACCAAATGCTTCGGCAATCAACAAAGGTTGCAACATCAGCAAATTACCAACCGAAGAACCAAACAGGAACAAGCCAACACACAGCGTTGCCACACTGAAGCCGCCGGCGAGCAAACTCAAAGAGATCGCCTGCATAATCATCATGCCAATGGCAAAAATTCTGATCGACATCCTGTCTACCAGCCAACCACCGATCAGACGACCGATTATGCTGGCTACCGGTAATATCGCCACTGCGATTGCAGTCTCTGCGTCAGTGAGTTGCTCCCTGGCCAGGCCATATTGATGTGCAATACCACCCACCTGGGCCATCATCAGAAAAATGTAAGCGAAACTTACACCCCAAAAGAAACGACCATGCAAGGCTTGCTTAAAGCTGATTCCCGCTTCTTTGATGTCGCTTTCGATACCGGAATCAGCAGCCTGCTCGTTATCCGCCATGGGAGAATCGCCGTCGATGAGTAAGCCCATGGATTCAGGATGCGGCCGTAATAGAAGAAGTGTTATAGGCACCACTCCAATAACAAAGATCAGCCCTAACAAGGGTGCAGCATTAGTGAAACCAACACTATCGACCAGTAACACACTTAAAGGAGTCAGAATAACACCACCCAGAGAGAGGCCGGTTGAAGCGATGGACAGCGCCATCGCCCTGCGCCGCTGAAACCAACGGGTTACCAGAGTGGTCGCCGGAATCAATCCCGAGGCAGAGAAGCCCATACCGAAAACGATATAGACCACATACAGCTGCCACAGACTTTCGATAAAGGGTAAGGCGCTTAGAGCCAGGCCAGCCAACACCGAGCCAGCAGTAATCGATAACC
>JANQJM010000014.1 GCA_028281635.1 Pseudomonadales bacterium
TCGCTTCGGTTTTGGTCTGTTGCAGTTTGTGAATACCTGGTCCATTTGGATAGCAGGTGGCGCACTCATTATCGGACTGACTATCGCAGCAATTGGCGCAGTGGCTAAAGTCGAGGGCTCGCTCCGGCTTAGCGCTTTTGCTCTGATTGGGGCAGTCAGTGCCGGGCTTGCCTATTACGTCCCCGAAACATTCAGGCCACCAGAAGGTACACCGGCAATCCATGACATTGCCACCGACCCTTATCGGCCACTGGAATTTGAAGCCATAGCACCTTTGCGCGCCGATGCTCCGAACAATATGGATTATGGAATCATGGAAGGGGTCACTCCGCGCCAGCATATCGAGATGCAGCTTGAAGCCTATCCGGATATCGTGCCGCAGGTTTACGAAGAGTCGGTAGAGGAGGTTTTCAATCGGGCCATGGCGGCAATCGATCGATTGGGCTGGGAAGTCGTCCATTCCGATTTAAATCAAGGGCGCATCGAAGCAACTGACACCACTTTCTGGTTTCGCTTCAAAGACGACATCGTCATAGAAATCAAAACCGATCGCGTCGACACCGTCCTCCACGCCCGCTCAACCTCAAGAGTAGGCCGTAGCGACGTAGGTAAAAACGCAGCACGCCTAAGAGAATTCTTTTCTTTGATGCAAGGTTAGTTAGCCCGTTCTCGGAGCCGCTTAACCATCGGTGAATAAGTGAATGACCAGGAATGGAACGTCGTACAAAGATTCTCGAAGTGGGGCGGAGATGCCGACGTTCGCGTAGCGGACGCGAGTCGACATTTACCAGCAGAATCGCAATTCTGCGCCAGTAAATTTCGACGACGAAAGCATAAGTCCAGGGATGGATTTATGCGAACAAACTAAGCCGCTTCCAGCTCTGAAACAATTCCGCTCAAAACATCAACGACCGCAGGATCGAATTTGCCGGAGCGCACGTATTTGCCTAGCTCATTTAATGCTGCATGCCCATCCCATGGATCGCGGTAGGGACGCTTGGAGGTCAGACTGATATAAGCCTCGGCAACAGCAAGAATGCGCGCTCCGAGTGGAATATTTTCACCCTTGATGCCTGCGGGATAGCCTGAGCCGTCATAGTTCTCATGAGAACACTCAATGAGCTCAAGCATACGCTCGTTCTCGTAGCCAGCATTACGAAGTTTGCGCACGCCTTCTCTTGGGTGCATATGAATGTGAGTAAAATCGTCTTCCGTAAGCCCACCGTTTCTGTTGAGAATGTTTTCCGGCACGATAGTCTTTCCTATCTGGCCTAAATAGCCTGCCTCCAGTATGTCGTGTTTCTCCTGATCTACCAGGTCCATTCGATCGGCAATCAGGAACGCAGTAATTCCGATTAGCTTCGAAAATCCCACGGAACCATCGATGCATTCAACAGGTAGCACCAGGTCTTCAGGGTAGGAAACAAGCTTATTGAGCTTTGGCTCTAAATCTTGCAGTAGCGATTTAGGAAGCTGAATCGCTTTTTCCAGAGCGCTCTTGAAGCCGACCACTTCATACAGGTGAACGGTGCTGCGCCTGCCCCTGACAGTAAGGTCACGTTGCCGTTCCAGAACCATCGCGTTCTCGGCATAGGCGACTTTAACATCGGCATTTTCCGGCTCTGTTTCCATAGCAGTCTTGAGGTGCAGACGAGCTTGCTCCGGATCATTTGCTTTGAGAAGCAATTGAGCAACTTCGGTACGCAGTTTTACATCTTTAGGGTTTTTCTCAATCTCTCCCAAGAGCGCATTGATTTCGTCGACTATTCCAGCGTTGTCGAATTGCGTGTAAGACGCCAGTCCGGAAACAGGTTTGAATTCGAAAATATCACTACATTCTCTATAGGTTGCTTCATCGACAGTAACATGACCCGGTTCGCACATGCCTTCGATTCGTGATGCCAGATTCACAGTGTCACCGAACGCGGTAAATGATTGCCGTTTGGCTCCAATGATGCCGGTAGTAGCAACACCGGTCGAAATACCTACACGCAACTTAAAGGGGTAGTTGGCTTTACGCATACGTTCTTGCATTTTCCAGCCCGCTGCGACGCAAAGTAGTGCGTGTTTTTCATAGCGAATGGGCGCACCAAACTCTGACATGATGCCGTCACCCATATACTTATCGATGTGGGCGTTATAAGTCAGCAGGATGTTTTCCATGTCTGCCAGGTACTTGTTCAACTCGGTGATCACAACTTCAGCGGAATGCTCTTCGGAGTACTGAGTGAATCCCTTGAGGTCTGAAAACATGACGCTGATGCGGCGATTCTCCGTACGAATACGGTTCTCGATCATCAACTTAACAACCGCTGGGTCCATGGTGGAATAAAGGGCTTCTTCTACCTTCTCTTTATGGGCGCGGATGGATTTGGTTTTCTCTTCCAGCGCTTTGGTACGCTCTTCAACTTTGTAATCCAGCTCCGACTCGAACTCACGAATCGTGGTCATGGTTTGTTCCAGCAGTTCTGCATTACCACTTGCTTCCGCTTTGGCGCGCAAGGCTTCGGTCATCTTGTCCTGCAACTCGCGGTGGGTAAATCCCACAATAACGGCTGTTAGGATCAAAAAGCCCGCCCAGGTAAGAATGAATGCCCACAGACCAAACAGATCGATTTGTCCGGTGAAGCGATCAGGATACAGGCTGGCGAAGATAACGATCATCAGGAACGTTAAGAACGCACCCAGCACACCGGATCGAATTCCCAGATAGTAAGAGCTCAGTAGAACAGGTAAGTAGAAGAAGTTCAGAAATGAAAGCTTGGCATCAACGAACCATACAATGATGCTAACGCATACCAATATGATGAGAACAAATACGCCTTCAAAATTGTCGATGAGGTACTGTTTGAGTGCTTCCATTGAATCTGGCTCGAATCGTGGGAGAGGTCCTTATGCCCCTTTATTTTGTGGCTGCATTATAGCTACGCAGCTTGTTTTATAAATGGATAATGAGGGACAAAATGCGGTTTATTTTTATAAGTATTCCCAGTCCTTGGGCAGTTGTCGGGTAAGATTTAAGCACTTTTGTCAGGAGCTAACAATAATTCGGATTCAACAAAGTGATGGGGTTCAAACTCTGAAATACTCGCTGAATTTCTTCCTTTGTTGCCAATAGGTCTTCCAGGTCAAATTCTCTGTAACGCGCCTATTCCCGATCACATTCATCCCGCTTTGAGGGTGGGATGTGAATTGTATTCACCGGCTGTCGAAGAACGATTGAGGATGAGAGATTCCTCATAGCGCCTGACTTGGCCCGCGCCAGCAATTCGCTTTGTCTGAAATTTCCGCTACCCGCCGACAGCCAGTTGCAATACCGCTGTTGGGCCCTATATTTGGTCCTACCAATTTGGTCTGACCAAATTACTGCTTTTGAGTCTGACATGAACTCCTACAATACACTCAGCAATGAGATCGCTGGCGAGCTGCGGGCCGATATCCTGCGTGGCCACTACCATGTGGGTGAGCGACTGCCCTCTGAACGCGATTTATCATCACGTTTCGGTGCTAGCCGGGGCGCAATTCGCGAAGCCCTGTCTCAGCTCCGTGAACTCGGACTAATCGATGTTCAGCTTGGTGGCGCAAGAGTCAGGCGACTTAAAGATGCGCGCATAGCTGTGCTAGGTCCACTGCTCTCGCTGAATGATGCTCCAGATCCCAGATTGGTTGGCCAGGTCATCAAGACTTTTGGGGCTCTGGCGGCACTCACTGCTGAAGAGGCAGTGGCTTCAGCAAGCCAGGACGAGTTAAACCGATTGCGGGATATCGTCGTATCCATAGACAGCCTGGCAGGGGATTCAGCCAGGCAACAAGAAAAGTGGCGCGAGCTGATTCACAGTTTGTCAGAAGTAGCGGACAACCTGGTTGTACAGCTCATTCGCAATGATCTGCGAGCTCAATTCGTAGACCAGATGACAGAGCTAGACATTCTTTCTGCATTCCGCAAGCGAGTGATGGCCCAGATACTGGCTGGATTGCAGCAGGGATTGAGTGGCAGAGATATTGAAAAAACCGGCGCTGCAGTAAAACTCTATTTCGAGGAGCTTGACCTCGTTATGCAACAAGCATTAGCAAATCATCACGCTGAATACAGTAAACAGGCAAGTTAGCCGGCAAGCGACTGCTATTTGTTTTAGTTACGTATCAATAAGGAAGGAAGACACAGGAGTCTTTGCATGAAGCGGATCATACTCCCCATAGTAATCCTTGGTGGTTGCTTTTCAGTTGCGGTAGCACTTATTCGCAACCCGACCACTGTGGAAGAAGCGGCGTTGGAAGTGATTCCTGTGTCTGTGCGTGTCATCGAAGTTGGCCTGGAATCAGTTGAACTGGTGGTTGGCTCCCAGGGCAAGGTGCAGGCTGCTCAATCGGCCAACATTTCCACGCCAGTAGCAGGCCCAATTGAGTGGATCTCGCCAAACATGGAATCCGGTGGTTACGTAGAGGCCGGTGAACCCCTGCTGCGGCTCGATGATGCAGATTTTGAAACGGCATTGGCCCGGTCACAGGCCACGCTACAACAGGCAGCCGCTGAGGCTGAATTCGCCGAGCAGGAATTGAACAGATTGCGAGAGTTGGCTGATGAACGTTTGGCCAGTGAATCACAGTTGCAGGACTCAGAACGTCGCGTTGAAGTCAACAAAGCTCAGCTGGCAAATGCAGAAGCAAGCTATCGCCAGGCGGAGCTCGATCTGCAGCGCACTGAGATAGTAGCTCCGTTCAATGCCATTATTGATCGCAGGGAAGTGGAGCTGGGTCAGTATGTTAATCGGGCGCAAAGTATCGGTTTGCTGTACGGCGCTGACGAAGTGGAGGTCAGGGTACCGCTGGCTATTCGGCAGTTGGGTTATCTGGATATTCCACTGAGCCAGCGCGGCGAGTTAAGCCCGGAACAAGCGCCAGATGTCACTTTAACAGGATTCTACGGTGGCGAAGAACACAGTTGGCGGGGCGAGCTGGTCAGAATAGAGGCATCTATCGACCCAAACAGCAATACAGTGCAGACGATTATCCGCGTGCAACAGCCAGAGGACAGTTCAAGCTATCAGCAGGACTCGATTCCGTTGCCAATAGGACTGTTTGTGCATGCTGATATTCAAGGCAAGACAGTAGAAGACATCATCTCTCTTCCCCGTTCAGTGATTCGCAATAATAACCAGGTGTTGGTGGTGGACGCTGAAAACAAGATGTATTTCCGCGAGGTCGAGATTTTCCGATTGGAAGAACAGCAAGTGCTTATCAGCGATGGTATTTTGCCTGGTGAGAAGATTTGTGTTTCGCCGATTCAGGCGGTGGTGGACGGTATGGCCGTGCAACCAGTCCTGGAAGTCATCTAAGCACTGAATCAGTAGCCAGAGAGGAAAACTGTGCGTACCCCAATTACCTGGTTTGTTAAGAATCCAGTAGCCAGCAATCTACTGATGTGGATTTTTCTGGTTGGCGGAATCATCTCTTATTTCAATCTGAATCAGGAAGAATTCCCCGATCTGGATTTTGGCATTATTCAGATCAGCGTGCCTTACCTGGGAGCAACTCCGGCAGAAGCCGAATCCGCTGTTTGTCTGCGGGTCGAAGAGGCGCTGGAAGGTACAGAGAATATCGATCAGCTCACCAGCACTGCCCGCGAAGGTGGCTGCGACGCCACCGTACAGCTGGCGAGTGGGGCCGATCTGAATCGTGTGCTGAATGATGTTAAGGGTCGTGTTGACGCCATAACAACATTTCCTGCCGAAACCGAGAAGCCGATCATTCGTTCTTTCAGCAGCACTGGCAACGTGATGACGATGGCCTTGTCATCCAACACCAATGACCTGAACCTGAAGCTGATTGCCGAGGATATCCGTAACGATCTGCTGGATTTGCCAGAAATCTCTCAGGTAAATATCGAATACATCCGCCCATTGGAGATTTCCATTGAGGTATCGGAGTTCACGCTACGCCAATACGGTTTAACGCTGGACCAGATCTCCCGTGCTATCGCTCGTGCCTCGCTTGATTTGCCGGGTGGAACCATCCGCACCGATTCGGGTGAAATTCTCCTGCGCACCAAAGGTCAGGTTTATCAGGGTTCTGAATACGAGGACATCGTGGTTGCGTCCTACCCCGATGGCACTCAGCTCACCCTCGGTGAAATTGCGGTGGTCCGCGATGGCTTCGAAGAGGGTTATCTGGACGCCAGGTTGAATGGGGTTAACTCAGCCATCATAGATGTTATGCGAGTGGGTGAAGAAGATATTGTGACTGCGGCTCGCCAGGTGAAAGAGTTTATGGCGTCCACGGAGTTCGACCTGCCTGAGGGCATGACCCTGGAGATTGTCACTGACTCTTCTATTAGTACTCAGACCCGCATTGCTACCGTGGCCAAGAATGCCTACACAGGCTTGCTGCTGGTACTGGTGATTCTCGCCTTGTTCCTGAGATTCAAGATTGCTATCTGGGTCGCTGCTGGCATTCCCATTGCCATTCTTGGCGCGCTTTCGATTTTTCCTGCCATAGATCTCACAATCAGTTCGCTGACGGTGATGGGCTTTATTCTGGTGCTGGGGATTGTGGTGGATGATGCGATTGTTGTTGGTGAGCGCATTCATGCCTACGAACGTAAAGGTCTGGGCAAGGACGAAGCCGCTATTGAAGGTACGGTGGAAGTCTCCGTGCCGGTTATTTTTGGTGTACTCACCACGATTGCCGCTTTCCTGCCGTTGCTGCTGCAGGAAAGTCAGTTTGGCGCCTTCTCGCAGGTCATCGGCGGCACCGTTGTTTTCTGTTTGATTGCAAGTCTGATTGAATCGCAATTGATTCTGCCTGGTCACATCGCACACCGAAAGACTGAAGGTTATATGTTTGAAGGGAGTTGGTGGGTCACTGCCTGGCAAAGCTTTCAATCCAAAATTGCTCATGGCCTTGAACATTTCGCAGAGCACGGCTATCGCCGGGCACTACGAAAGGTTCTCAAGTATCGCTATGCAGCCTGGGCTAGTGCTACCGGTGTGATTATGATCGTGCTCGCACTGGTTATGAGCGGGCGCGTGATCTTCCAGTTCATGCCTTCTATAGAGGGCGACACGGTCTATGGCACAGTGCGCATGCCTGCAGGTGTGCCAGCCTCACTGACTGAGGAAGCGATAGGTGTAATCGAAGATGCAGCGCTGGAGCTGGTAGCAGAGTTGGATCGGGAGTTGGTTGAATTAAAGGCCCGGGGAATCGCGCCTGAGACAACAGAAGCCGTGGTAGATAGTGTTTTAACCATTGTGGGCGGTACAGCGCCTCGTGGTGGTCCCGGTGGCGGTCAGCGTAACGCTGGCAGCAGTGAAGTTGCTGAAGTTGTGTTATACCTGGCGCCATTTTATGATCGTGGAGAAATCAGCTCTGCCGCAATCCGGGACAGATGGCGTGAAAAGGTGGGCACTATACCCGATGCCATCGAATTGAGTTTTGTGTCCGATACTTTTTCCGCCGGAGATGCGATTAATTTCCGCCTGGAAGGACGCAATGAGGACAATTTGAAGATTGCTTCGACGCAACTGCGGGAAGAGTTGATGCTCTATCCTGGTGTGTTCGATGTTTCCGATTCATTCCGGGCGGGTAAGCAGGAAGTTCAGATTCAAATTCTTGAGCGTGGTAAAACCCTTGGTTTAACTCTGAACGATATCGCGACCCAGGTTCGTCAGGCTTTCTATGGTGCCGAGTCGCAACGCATTCAGCGGGGCACCGACGACATTCGTGTGATGGTTCGCTATCCGGAGCCAGAACGGCAATCCCTGGGGAACCTGGAAGAATTGCTGATCCGCACACCTGTGGGTGCTGAAGTGCCTTTCTTGAGTGTTGCCGACTATTCGCTGGGTAGCAGTTACTCAAGTATCAATCGCCAGGATGGTCGTCGGGTGATCACCGTTCGCGGCGATGTGGATCGGACCATCATTAAGCCTGAAGAAATTCGTCGTGACATTATTGGTAAATATCGCGCGCAATGGGCACGGGATCTCGATGTCGAGATGGTTGTTGGTGGTGAAGGGGAGCGGCAAACTGAGTCACTTTCTGAACTGTTGACCTTGTTCCCAATCGCTATGCTGGTCATCTTCGCGCTGTTGGCGATACCACTGAAATCTTACATGCAGCCGTTGATCATTATGAGTGTGATTCCGTTCGGTGCCATCGGCGCCATATTCGGTCACTTTATTATGGGAGCCGATCTGGTGTTCTTCTCCATCCTGGGCATCATTGCCTTGAGTGGTGTAGTAGTGAATGCCAGTCTGGTATTGGTAATTACTATAAACCGCTTGCGGGATGAAGGTATGGGGATGGTCGAAGCCGTCTCGAAAGCAGGAATGCACCGCTTCAGGCCTATCATCCTGACGTCGATTACCACCTTCATTGGCCTGGTACCTTTGATGGCAACCGCAAACCCTGCCACATTCTTCATTATTCCCATGGCAATCTCTCTCGCCTACGGTGTGCTGTTTGCGACCATGATTACGCTGTTCCTGGTACCAAGCCTGTATCTGATTCTGCATGATTTCATGGGGCACACGGACACGGCCGAAGAGCGCGCACTGGCATATCAACACTAGTTCACTTACTCTATTCGTCTCCTGTTGAGACGAATGGACCAGGTGTCTTGAAGCCGAAACTTAACCCCGCGGTTCTTACACTGACTGCAGCTCTTAGCTGTCTCTTCTCCGTCGCAGTTATTGCTCAGGAGTCTGGGCAACTAGCCAGACGGGCTTACCTCGGAGTGCAGGTAGGAGCCCTGACTGAGGCACAACAACGATTTACCGACTATGGTCTCAACATAGTCAATGTCTTCCCTGATTCCACTGCCAGTGTCTACAACCTGCAACAAGGTGAAGTCATTCTGCAGGCCAACGGTCGCCGTCTGAACACGCCGAGTGATCTACCAGAAGAATTGGCTGGACTGAGAAGTGGGGCCAGCGTTGAATTCCTCCTGCTGCGGGAAGGGATTGAGCAGCGGATAACAGCGAGTCTGCAGGGATTCCCCAGGGAAAGCTATGAGGCGGCTGCTGTGCACTACAGCAGTGTGCTTACCGGAACAGGACAACAGCGAACGATTCTGACTATTCCTGATGACCAAAGTCGTCCGCCAGTGGTCTACATTCTGCAGGGATTCGATTGTTCGTCTGTCGATATGGCGCTTAATCCAAACAACAGCATGGCGTTGTTGGTTGATCAACTTAATAGCGCAGGATTTGCGACCTATAGGGTAGAAAAGAGTGGCAGAGGCGATAGTGTGGGCGTGCCCTGCAGCGAGATTGGGTTCAATGCAGAGACCGCAGGCTTCGCTGCCGGTCTCGAGGCATTAAGCAATAGCTCCATGATAGATTCGGACAGAATCTATCTGCTGGGGATTAGTCTGGGTGGTATCTGGGCACCGGTTTTGGCTGAGCAAAGCCAGCTTGCCGGAATTATTTCATTCGGCACTATTGCCAAGACCTGGCCGGAGTATATGTATGACAACTGGCGCCGTCAGTGGTCGCTTGCTGGCAAATCGCTGGCCAGCGTCGACAGGGATCTTAAGCTTGCCAATCAGTTTTGGTACCAACTAATACATCAAGCTCTGTCACCACAACAGATTTTTCAGGATTTTGAGCATATCGCTCCCCTGGCACCTGCCCTCGGTTATGCAGAAGAAGGCCAGCTCTTGTTTGGCAGGCATTTTAGTTTTGTGCGCGAACTGGCACAGACTAATGTGATGGAGTACTGGGAAGCTGTAAATGTTCCCACTCTTGTACTTTGGGGAAGAGGTGACTATGTGGCTTCTGAGGAAGATCAACAGCTTATTGTTGATGTACTTGACGCTAACGAGGTTGATGTCGAACTTCAGTATCTGAATACTGATCATTATTGGCGGGAAGCGAGTGATTTTGAGACCGCCTATCGTGGCTTGCGCTCAGGACAGCGTGCACCGATCAGCGATGAAGTGTATGCAGCGATTATCGAGTGGTTAACCGCGACCGGTTAGAAGTAACGAGGAATCTATGAAAAACATTTTTATCTCTCTCTGCGGGCTTTTTCTTGCAATGTCTGTTACTGCGCAAACCAATCGTATCGATACGGTACGTGCAGATGCGCCTGAGCTTGCCAGGTTTGGAGACTACGACATTGGTGTAAGAAGCGTGGAATTTCTCGCCCGCAACCGGGTTGATGTAGTGGATACACCTCGTGGCGGAGAAAACATTTACTACGACAGGTCACTGATGATCGAGTTGTGGTATCCCGCTATGCTGGAAGCCGGTCAGGAGTCAGGCGGAACTTACCAAGCTATCACCCGTAATCCGGAAATCGTAGCAACTTTACATGGTAGCGCTGTGCGCGACGCTGAGCCCGATGCCAGCGATGGGCCTTATCCTGTGATTGTTATTTCCCATGGTCATCCGGGTAACCGTTTTCTGCTGAGTCATACAGCAGAAAGCTTAGCCAGTAAGGGCTATGTGGTTGCTTCCATTGATCATACGGACAGCACCTACGAAAGCGTGCAGAATTTTGCATCTACTCTATACAACCGCCCGCTGGATCAACGCTTTGTAATTGACACACTTGCCAGTTTAGAAGGATCTGACAGCTTGCTTGGAGACATGATCGATGGCGACAATGTCGGCGTGATTGGATACTCCATGGGAGGTTATGGCCTGGTAAACAATCTTGGTGGTGGCTATAACGATGAGATGATTGATAACTTCATGGCGCCGCCAAACGGGTTGTTGGCAGAGCACACGACTGGTAACCCAGAGTTTCGCGATAATCTGGATTCCCGGATCAAGGCGGGAGTCGCGGTTGGCCCCTGGGGGATGAATGCAAACCTCTGGCGCACAGAAGACCTGGCTGGAGTCACGCTGCCAACATTCTACATTGCGGGCAGTGCCGATACGGTCTCTGGTTATGAAAACGGTACTCGTGCCATTTTTGAAGCGGCAGTGAACAGCGATCGCTATCTGCTAACCTTCAAAAACGCAGGCCACAATGCTGGTGCACCGATTCCGCTTCCTGTGGAGATTCGGGATAGTGAGGATCAAGCCGGTGCGGCTCATTACACCGACCCGGTGTGGGACAATACCCGCATGAATAACATCATGGATCATTTTGTGACGGCTTACTTCGATTACCATTTGAAAGGCAATGAATCCAGGCTGGAATACTTCGATGTGGTACCCGATGGTGCAGACGCGGTTTACTCGGTGCGTAACGGGGAAGCAACCGATCGCCACAATTACTGGAAGGGATTTAGTGCTGGCACTGCTGTCGGTTTAAAAATGGAGCACCTCGCTCCCGGCGAATAGCCCCGAGAATAGCCCCGAGAATAGCCCCGAGAATAGTCCCTAGAATAGTCCCTAAAAAGTCCCTAGTAGAAAACCAGCATTCGCGATTCCATACTTTCGCGAGGGGGTGCATCCCTGGGGGCCAAAGGATTTTCAAAAGCGGTATGCACAGAGCGTCGGGCAACACCCTCCAATAACGAATCAAAAGTCTTGATCAGCAAGGCCTCATCAGCTTGCATTTCTGGATAGTAAAACCAGCGGTGTCGGCTACTGTAACGCACCAGTTCCAGTTCGCCGATTCGATCCTTTGCGCGGCGTTCACTGGCAATAAGATCTTCCGCCTCCAGTGTTGACGCATCACAGCAGGCCAGGGGATTTCTGAACACCGGGCCAGCGATTGTGCGCCAGACATTGACGATCGCGAAGCGGTTTTGCAGGCGACTTTCAGCTTCATCTGGCAGCAGATCGCGTAATCGTTTTGCAGCCGAAAAGTCTGTGTAGTCATTGTGAATAATGGATGCGGTCTCACGAATCTGGTGTTGTCCGCGTACCTCAGCCGAATCCGAACGACGTGTGTGATCGAAAATGTGCACGGACCTGGCAGAAGTTGCCGCAAGCACCAACTCGCTGATTTCTTCTTGGTAGGTGTGGAGTTGTCCATTCAGTTCGTGAAAGTCTTGAATTTCTGATGCGTGAGAAACAAGCGTAAAACCTTGCTGACCAAGGTGTGCGCCTTCAAGTTGCACGCGGGCATCCAGTATAGAGACTTCCCGGTCGCTGAACTCGGCATGTTCAATTCGCAGTTCCGCTTCAGAACCACCTTCCGAGGCATAGTAGACAGGTTTATCTGCCGTTGGGGCGACATAACGAACACTGGCTCTTACAGATTTGTCGTTCATCGATTCAGGATATTTGGGTCTGACGGAAAAATACAGTAGTTTACCGAAGTGGACCTGTTTTAGATGTCCTTGACTATAGTCGAATTGATGAATCCGCCAATCTACATCGCCAATCACTTTGCTGAACGCTACCGGGAGTTGATAACCGCGGCTTTAGGAGTAGACGTGGTAATCAGTACCGCAACTAGTGAAAGTGATGTGGTGACAAACTATCAAGGCGAGCCAATAATTCTGGGTAGGCCAGACTTTATTCTGCCTTTGCTGAATACTGAGCCCCCGGTGCAGTGGGTGCAATCAACCTGGGCCGGAGTGACTCCGCTGATTAATCTGCCTTTCAAATCCTATGTTTTAACTGGGGTCAAAGATGTGTTTGGTGAGCAGATGAGCGAATATGTGCTCGGATATGCATTAGCGCATGAGCTGCGTGTGCTCGAAAGGCAGCGGGCACAGTCAGAGAGGCGATGGGATCAGTCATCCAGTTCCAGGTTTGCTGGTCGCACCATGGGTATTATGGGGACGGGGTCGATTGGTAGTCACGTTGCTAAGGCAGCGTTAGGCCTGGGTCTTAGAGTTCTGGGATACAATAGCAGCGGTAAGCCAATTGACCCCTTCGAGAGAGTGTACTCAATTGAATCTTTGTCCACTTTTTTGCGTCAGTGTGACTATCTGGTGGGTATTCTTCCTGATCTGGCTGCGACCACCAATTTGATCGACACCCAGGCGTTGCGGACGATGAAAGAATCGTCACTGTTGATCAACGTGGGACGGGGAAATCTTATTGATGAAGATGCACTCTGTGAGGCGTTAGCAACTAATTCAATAGCTGGCGCTGTGCTCGACGTCTTTAAACAAGAACCATTGCCTGAGGACAGTCCGCTGTGGACTGCTCCGAATTGTACAATTACCGGGCATGTGGCCGCAGTGAGTCATCCGGAGGAGATTGCGGAATTGTTTCTCGCTAACTATCAACGTTTTCAGAATAGTGAGCCGTTAAAGCATGTGGTCGAATTCGAGAAAGGTTACTAAGCAGTGATAAGAGCATTTTTTTTAAACGCATCTCTATTTGTTGCCGTGTTCTTGACGTTGTCGGTACGAGCGCAGACCATTGATACGGCATATGTTGATTCTGTAATGAACTCTTCTTCACGACTGGTTGCCGATCTGGAGCGAGATAGTCGAAGCAAGCCTCAATACATCATTCCCTTGCTGAATCTGGAGACTGGTAGTCGGGTCATCGACATCTTTGGTTCTGGTGGCTACTACAGTGACCTCCTGGCCAGAGTTGTGGGTGAGGAGGGCGAGGCGATCCTGCACAATAATCGGGGCTTCGAGCAATGGGGAATCAATATACTGCAGGACCGCTACGCCAATGGCATGCCACAAAACGTTCTGGTCCACACCCGCAGCGGAATCAATCTTGATCTCGAGAACGAAAGCATTGATGGTGCCCTGATCGTAATGGCGTTGCATGACCTCTACGTAATACCTAAGCGCTACAACGGTGAAGAGTACGTGCCGGTCGGACCACCTGCTAACGTGACCTACTTTTATGAGCAACTATTGGCCGCACTGAAACCAGGCGGGCGCTTCGTGGTAGTGGATCATGCTGGCGAGCCGGGAATGCCGCATGAAGAAGTCACCGATTTGCATCGTATCGACGAAAATTTCTTACGTGATGATATCGTTGCCCATGGTTTTCGCTTCCTGAGTGCTGAATCGCCTCTGCGAAATCCCAATGACGACCGGACCCGCATTGTTTTCGATGAAGATCTGCAAGGCCGAACCGATCGTTTCGTGTTGGTGTTTGAGAAACCATGATTGCGTTCTTTGAGTAGCGATCTATGGTTAACGATGAGCGGTATTGGGATATCACTACTTATTATCTAGTGTTCACCGTATTAAATCTTGGCTTGACCTATATGGTTTACCGGGTCTGGCGTGACCATGTCAGAACCTGGAGAGTTCAGGAATCTCGCTGGCAGATAGCCTTGCTGTTATTGGCCGCTGTGCTGATTCTGTTCGCAACCGCTGTTAATGCCTTGCTTTATTATGTGACCTACGCCGCGTGGCGCACGGCGCTCAATCCGGACTCACCGGCACCACTGGTAGAACTGGCATGGATTTTTGGCATCTTCGCAGTAAGCCTGCCTGCTGCATTCGCCGGCATGTTGCAAACTTTTATCCGTAAAGAGTTTGATGAGTTAATGCCCTGACAGACGCTATTCCCCGGTAGCAAATTCTGCATCCACCTCCGCTCGCCTCGCTCCCATCAACATGTATTGCATGGAATAGTTACCCTCATGACAGGCGAACTCATAGATGGGTTCATTGGAGAAGCGGCGTTTAATGGTGCGTTCCACCACAACCTTCTCGGTGTATGCCAGCGAATCCGTGGCTTCCACTCGATACAGGATTTCATCGTCGCTGATTGGTGTTAAGCGTTCTGTCACTTCCAGTTCCTCCGACATGCGCATCAGGAATCCGGAGTGTTCGGGTCGAAAATTCTTGGTATGGATGACCAGGGTGTTGCCATCCCAGAAACCAATCGAGTCGCCATTCCAATAGTTCATGCTGTCGTTCAGGTGCTTACCTGACAGTTTCACAATGCGGACATCATGAATCATCTCCGTCATCAGCATCACATAGTCATTGGTTTGTACGATTTGCAGATTTGCATTCCAGGGAGCTGGGTAAAGTGATGGAATGGGCAGGCCGCCGATTAGACAGCGTTCTCCGCTGTCAGAGGCCTGTGCACTGGAGTAGGTCTCAATACCTTTGGCACGCCGCTTAGCTCCGAAATCTTCGAAGCCTTCTTTAACAGGTATTTGACCATTGGCGGGCTCGATTACCAGGGAGGTGCGGTATTCGCCCAAGACTTTTTCCCGCTTGTGCCGTTTAGCGGCAAAATTGAAGTCTGCCTCAAATCCAATGTAGACGCCGGCCTCCGGTGGAGGGCGATCGGGGTCTAACGGCGCATCTCCTGCCAGGTTGGTTTGATAAGCTTCTGCTTCAATTTTCTGGATTTCCTCTGTGCTATAAGTAGCCTGTTCCGCCAGTTCGCTTGGTCGGGTAAAGGGAGTTGTGCTGCCAAAGTACCAGACACCCTGCAGATCAGGCTGTCCGTATTCGGTGAGTTTGGGGCTGAATGCAGCGTCAGTATCAGCCTGTACATTGCACAGGTAAATACTAAACACTAGTGCCAGCAACAGTTGAATAGATGTAGATGGTTTCGACATGTCATTTTGCTCAGAGTTATGCTTAGTGGTCACTCGGTTCCACTACCGATTGACTGGTAGCTAAATGACGGGGTGATAGCTGAATAGTTACAGGAAATAGTTACAGGAAATCGCTACAGCGCATCGTGAAATATCAGTCCCATCGTAAATCGGCGCCCGGTTCTGATTTCACTGACCCCATGTCGGATTGCCGCTCTGTGATAGCCTCTGGCACCCTGACGCGGTCGTTCACGCACTGGAATGACTACCGCATCTCCCCTGAGAAGTGATACCACTGATCCTCTGGATTGCATGCGCGGACGTTGTTCTATCAACATGAGTTCCCCGCCTGTAAAACCATTCCCCGGCTCGCTCAATAACAAAACTACCTGCAAGGGAAAATGAATCGGTCCATACAAGTCCTGATGCAGGCAGTTGAAATCGCCAGGGCCATACTTGAGGATTAGCGGAGTAGGTCGCAGTTGCCCATGACTGTGGCAGTACTCTGTCAGTTCGGAGAGCGTACCTGGCCATTGCTGTTCAATTCCCAGTTTGGTTTGCCAGTTGTTGGCAATAGGAGCCAGTAACTTGTAGAAATTTTCTCTTAGTGACTGCACAGGTGGTGGCAGTGGGTAACTAAAATATTTGTACTCTCCCTTGCCGAAATTGTGGCGGGCCATTTCAATTCTGGAGCGGAAAATGTCCTGGGGTCCATCATAAAGTGCGCTCAACTCCTGGCAGACTTGGGCACTGAGAATTTCGGTCAACACAGCGAAGCCCTGCGAGTCGAGAGCAGACTCGATATCTTTCGAAGAATAAGTATCTAATCCTGGCATTTAATCCGCCTTTTGCTATGTGGAATGCACAAGGCGAAATATAACAACCCAGCTGAGCTGAAACTGGCTGTTTTCGGTCGCTATTAGTGAATTAATTCAGGACTTAACTGCCGTTCGAAAAGGAAGGATCGTGATGTCCTGCCAAACTCCCTCGGTGACATAGGGGTCGTTGTTCAGCCAGTCATCCAAAGCGTCTCTGTCATCGAATTCAACCACCAGGGATGAGCCAATCATATTGCCGTCATCGTCCAGAATGGCGCCGCCAATCAGGATATGCCCATTGTTTTTGAGAACCTGAGCGCCTTCGATGTGGGCGGGCCTGGCTGCAGCGCGACGAGTAGGGGCTTCTTCATCAGTGCCATCGTAGGCGGTTACCAAAAACTGCATAACTCTCTCCTTTGTTTTATCAAGCCTGGTATTGTTGATAGAGATCCATAAACACCGGCACCAGTGAGGCCATCAGCAGAAAGGCCATGGTGTAGTTAAACAATCGCACAGATTGGGGTCTCTGTAGAAGTTGTTTTAAGGCAGAGCCAAACCAGAGCCACAATAGAATACAGGGTGCACCAAATATCAGAAAGATGAGCGCGATTATGGTGACCTGCATGGCATAGTCCAGGCCTACCACGGTGAAGGTGGCAGTGGCTCCCACTGCCAGAACCCAAGCCTTTGGATTTACCCACTGAAATGCCGCCGCCTGCAGGAAGGTAAAGGGTTTGCCAGAGGTTTCGTTTAACTCTGTGACAGGGGCGGACGCGATCCTATAGGCCAGGAATGTGAGATAGGCAGCACCAATAAGTTTTAGCAGCGTATGCAATATCGGGTACTGATCAAACAGGGTCGCTAGACCTAGTCCAACCGCAACGACCATAGTGGGAAAGCCAAATACAATGCCATTGTAGTGGGGCAGGCTGCGGCGGATGCCGTAGTTCAGGCCAGACGTCATGATCATCGTGTTATTAGGGCCAGGTGTCACACAAGTGGCAATGGCAAATAGAATAATCGCAGCGTATTCCATGGCTGAAGTCTGGAAAGTGTCTCGATAGCAGGTCTTGTCTTAAGTGAAGGTGCGGGAGCACCTCCGGGGAGCGCCACAGTTTAATGTAAGCCAGCCAACTGTCAAGAGGAAGCCAATTCTCTACAACACTGATTGATTACGGTGGTCGCCAAACTTCGGTCGCACCACATTCTTAAGTGGAATTTGCATGCCTCCGGTTGTTTCCAACCATTGATAGACTTCATTGGCAAGTTGCGTGATGCGATCCTGGTGCTCAGGTACGTCGATCAGGTTTTGGGTTTCATTGGGGTCGGCTTGCAAGTCGTAGAACTCATTGGTATCCCAGATGCCATGGTAGCGAATGTATTTATAACGCTCTGTGCGCACGCCAAACATAGTGGGTGTTTGTGGAAAGTCCATCTCCCAGTAGTACTCATAGAAGATGCGGTCACGCCATGGAACTTCGTTCCGCGACATCAGCGG
>JANQJM010000027.1 GCA_028281635.1 Pseudomonadales bacterium
AGGACCACCAATGCAATGGCGAGTTGAAAGAAGGCTTTTATTATTATTTTTTTCATAGTGCCATATTAGCCATATTAATAGTGCCACGCTAAAAGCAGCGCAGCTATGACTCAATTACGATGCTCTTGCTGCCACAGTTGCAGCATACCCGAACCCTGGAATATCACCGCTGATTATTCATTTTTTCTGGATAACTCTGGCTGTACTTCTGCTTATACTGGGACTCGAAACGAAGGTACTTTCATTAGCCCTGATATAGGGGTACCCGCCCATTAGCCCGCCTCTATCCGACATACTTCCCAGCCACCAGGTAGGAGACTACCGGGCCTGGCTCTATGCAGAAAACCACGATCTGCCCTTCGACATGATTTGGATAGACCAGGCTGGCTCCTCCCCGCGCCCACACAGGGTGCTGCCTCTAGGGGAGCCAAGTCTTGCCATGCGTCGACAACGAGATAGCAGGGGCCGGGTATTGGGATGCGATCTGGTGATCTGTTGCCAATACACTTCTGCGTTTTGGCATAAACCTCAGCCCTTTGAAGAACTCATCGCGCTACGATTGAAACCAGAAACATCGGCACGCTCCCTTGGCATCGACCCGGTCGACTACCTGAACATGTTGCCGGTGCGTGTGCCTTCACCACTGTACAGCAAGTTCTCCAATAGTCTGTTTATTGCCGAATCCCAGAGCGAAGCTTCGACAGTGGCCCGTGTATTGAGTCAGGACCTGACCAGCGCGATGCAAGATCTAAGAACAAGACACAAATTTGCCGATGCCGTTGCTACATTGCGCAAGTACGATGGATCGATATCCATCAGGGCGCTATGTGAGCAGATAGATTCAAACCCAAGACAGATACATCGTCTGTTTCAACAGCATCTTGGTGTCTCACCCAAATTCTACGCCAGGCGATTAAGACTATCTCACGCAGCAATCCTGTCCGATCATTTTCAGGAACCGCAATGGGCCGATATTGCACTACGTTGCGGATTCCATGATCAATCCCACCTGATCAATGAATACCGACAACTGATAAACCTCACTCCAGCCCAGTCTCACCGCGAACGGCTCGGCCTGTCCGATTTTTCCAATTCACCTGACAGCCTCTGATCTAAAGTTCCTTTATCTGACCAGGATCATCGAGGATTCGTCATGCTTCAACATATTCGCCTACTTGTTTTAAGTGGCGCAGCGTTTATTGGTTTTTCCACAGCAGCTCAAAATAATGAGCAGTACATTTCGTTTTCCAACTACCAGTGGCGTGTTGCTGCCGCCGAAGCAGTGATTGAATCATACCTCGGTCGCGAGGCGCTGCGCTTGCGTGGCGGTCGCCTCATTGCCGATGCAATCAACTTTTCTGATGGTGTCATTAGTTTTGATGCAGCCTTTAGCGAACAACAAAGTTTTATCGGCGCTGGCTGGCGCGCAATAGATGATGCTCACTTTGAAGAAATGTACTTCAGGGCTCATCTCAATAATGAACCGGATGCGCTGCAATATACTCCTGTTGAAAACGGACTTTCCGCCTGGCAAATTTTTCATGATGGCAATGCCATTGCACCGGTATCCCATACTTTTACTGACTGGAATCACGTAAAGATCGTTGTTATAGGCGATCGGGCCGACATCTACTACAACAGCGATACTCCGGCATTGCATATCCCTGATCTTAAGCGAGAGTCCACCAGCGGAGCGGTAAATTTGCGAGTCACTGGCCGGGGCGAGGGTCCGATCTACTTCTCCAATGTGGCAGTTCGTCCTTTGCAAGCAGGCGACGAAATCGTTGGCGAGGCAGAGCCGCCATTACCTTTACCAGAGGGCCTAATTACCCGTTGGCAAGTGTCCGAGCCGTTCAGTGAGGCAACAGTAGCCACACTACTTCGACTTAAGGCTTCTGAGAGCAGTAGCCACTCCTGGCAAACATCGAGCCTGGAATCCAATGGCATTGCAAACCTGGCGAAGCTCACTGGTCGAACCCGGGAACAGGACACCGTGTTCGTTCGACAAGTTATTCGTTCCGAAGCAGCGCAATTAAAAGCTCTACAGTTTGGATACTCTGACCGGGCGCGCCTGTATCTCAATGGCAAACAGGTTTATAGCGGCATAGCCGGTTGGCGCAGTCGGAACTTTAGCTTCATGGGTCTGGTAGGATTTTTCGATACTGTGATACTGGATCTTCACGAAGGCGATAATGAGTTGATGGTTGCTGTATCTGAAACCTTCGGTGGCTGGGCATGGGCCGGAGCCATTGCCGATAGATCCGGCATTCGGTTGCTGGAATAAGGTCTAAGCTAATGGCAATGAGCTAGGTACTGGATTGGTGAAGATCTGAACTCGTAAGCAAACAAATCCGCTTAAGGAGTGGGTTCGATACGAAGCAATGCGCCGTCATCTTCATCAGTCAACACATACAATAACCCATCGGGACCTTCACGTACTTCGCGAATGCGTTGACGCAGTTCTATTAACATCGACTCCCGTCGCAATTCATCCATGTTTTCGTTGAACACGATGCGTTGCAGATGCCCCGTTCCCGGTATGCCGCCTTGACGCAGCGATCCCACAAACAGATTTCCCTTCCAGGCTGGAAACTGATCCCCGGTATAGACAGCCATACCCGATGCCGCGATTGCTGGTAGCCACACCAGCATGGGCGACTCGAATCCTTCGCGGGTTGGATGCTCGGTAATTCTGTCACCGGAATACAGTCGACCGAAACTGACTTCCGGCCACCCATAGTTGCGGCCCGGCGCCAGAATATTGACCTCGTCTCCTCCGTTCGGTCCGTTCTCGTGTTGCCAGAGCTCTCCGGTGAGCGGGTGCAACATCAGCCCGAGGGTATTGCGATGTCCCAGGGTATAAATTTCCGGTCGGGCGTTGCGATTAACAAACGGATTATCAAACGGGATTGAACCATCGTCTTCGATGCGCAGCACCTTACCGCGCAGACTCATCAGGTCCTGTGCCACATCATCGATGCGACCACCGGTGGACATATACACTCTGCCATCGGCACCGAATACCACCCGTCCGTTCAAACCGGAATTGCCTTCGTAGGGTTCGGTCACTATGAGATCACGCACATCCTCAAGTGCTCCCGACTCGAGTCGACCGACAGCCAGTGTCGGCGCACCCCAACCATTCTGCATGAGCTTGATGTAGGTGAAGTAAATCAGGCCGTTGTTCGCAAAGTCTGGATGTATAGCAATATCCTGCAAGCCTCCGTTTCCTTCGACCCTGATTTCGGGCAAACCGTTAATTGCATGCGGATCGAGAACATCATCGCGAATGATACGCAGCCTTCCCGGTCGCTCGGTCACCAGCATGTCGCCGTCAGGGAGGAAAGCAATGGCCCAGGGATGAGACAGGTCTGAAGCCACCACACTGACCCGGATCTTGTGCTGTTCAGCGGTATCGAATATCCAGGGACCGTCACCAAGAGGCGGCACCGGAATTCCGATGGATTGTGCATGAGCTTGCCCTAATAGAAGCAGGCAGAGTGCAACGGATAGTATTCGGTAAATTTGATTGCCGCTCATAAGAATCCCGCTAGTCGTATTGCCTAGGAAGAAGCGTCTCCATAGTCCGGAATGTTGCGCTGAAACACTTGCCAGTAATGTCGAACGCCGGTGATCTCTTCAGTTCCATCTGGCCCTACTGTTCTGGTGATTGGATCCCGACCGATGATCTGCATCACTTCAGTATGATCGATAACCCGCGCCACGGTCATCTCATAGATTTTGCCATCAATTTTCATGCGTACTCGTGGATCGCGTTCGATGTTTGCCCACCAGCGTTTCGAGTTGGGAAACTCGCGGTCCAGGCGAAAATCCTGCTCGCTGCCACCGATATAGAGTTTATCGCCACGGGGAGTAGCATTGATTACCACCGAATGAGGAATACCGTACCAGGTGCGGGTTTCCAGCATAATGGTATTGCCGCGCTCAGAATCGTTCACTTCATTAACCCAATCCCAGTCCGTGATACGTTCGTGCGTCACGTCTCCGCTTAACCAGAGACCGACATAGCCCGTGCGGCCGCGCTCACCGAATTCCGCTGTGCGTGCATCGAGGTAGGGAGGGTCGAAACCGACGATGCGAAGCGTCAGCAGTGAGATTGCAACGAGCGCGACAAAAACCAGCAAACCGATCTTTATAACGCGCAATGTCATTTCTCCATGTTCTCGCTGACTATGGTGTTAATCGTTACTACTCAGCGAGCGTTGCATTTTTGCTTCGCGTTCAGCCACCAGCTTTTCATAACCCTCTTCATCGAGATGAGTAATTGCCATCCAGGCGTGGGACATCTCATCGCCAGTTCTGCTGCCACCATAAACCCATTGATCAGGATCAGGATTGTTAGGATTGTTTGCCGTGTTGTCATACCATTGCTTCAGAACTAGAACTGCACCTGCAGGCACTAGCGGTGCCACATCGGGTTCAAAGATATGACTATGGTGCCAGGTGGCACTCCAATTAGAGATCTGGCTGATTTCTTCTGTGCGCCCGGTTTCCGGATAGAAGATTTCCAATGACGCTGCATTCATGCGCAGATGACCATGAGGCTGATAGCTGTCGATGCGCACCGGGTGATCGAAAGAATGGAAACCCTGGGTCATGCCATAACCATTCGGTGGGATCACCATATTGGCATTGCGAACCGCGGCGCCATCATACTGAATATTGTATTGCGCCAGGTCCTGCTTATAGACCTGATCATTGGTTTCATAGCCTTCCTCATGAAACCACAATCCAATCTCGACCACGTTGTCTTTGATGACCTCACCTTGCGCTGTGGCACCAACACCGCCTGGAAACATGTGGATATTCCAGAGTATCTCTGCGTGGGCTGGTAGTGTTCGGCACACACCGTCCGGCACCATCTCACCCCATTTGCCCATGGCATATTCGGTGAGCATGCCATAACGTTCTCGAACACCCTGCTCGTTTGGTACTTCCACCGAAGAATTGGCATGGTGCACCACTGCCTGCGCATCACCGCGAGGCTTGACCTGTACGGCCTTGATACAGCGATCCACAGTCAGACCGCTGGATACGTAGTGACGATTCCATAAGTCATTGCCATTAGCGGGGATATCCATTGGCACCGAAGGAATGATCAGATTGGGCTGACCTAACTCAGCAGCGAAATTCCACTCGTTGGGATCTTTCAGATCAGGCGGAGGCAGTGCATTCTCCGGATCACCCATGGGGGATCCCGCATCAACCCAGGCCACGATCTTGTCGATCTCCTCCTGTTCCAGACGCCAGTCGCCGATCAGGTCCTGAATACCAATATGCTGATCGTAGGCATAGGGAGGCATTTCCCGGTTGGCCACCTTGTATTGAATAAGTGGCGCCCAGGGCCGAATCTGTTCATAGCTTTCGAACTGCATCGGACCGATTCCGCCTTCCTGATGACAGACCACACAGTTCTCATTGATGATGCGCCCGATTTGGCCGTTATAGACCAGCTCATCAGCGGAGGGTGATTGTGCTGAAGCTCCTGAACTAAGGACAAACAGGGTAAAAGGAACAAGCAATAGCAGGGATTTCACGACCTTCATGATTTCTCTCCATCTTTCGATTTTCCGAATCATTTCTATCGGTGAAAGAACAGTGTACTCCCCTGGGGCTGGAAAATTAACTCACACGGGGCGTAATTCGGCTCATTCTGAACCCATTGAAATTGCTGGGCTTTCGGTCCTTTTTCGTCTTTTCCAACTTTCCCCACTGCGCCCATTAGGCTATAAAGTTCGGTATCCCGATCCGCCAACAATGACCAAGAACAGACAAGCGGAATACAGCTAAGAGGCTTCGACACCCATGAACACCCTATTTAACCGACTTGCACTACCACTTCTTGTTGTAACCAGTCTCTGGTTTTCTGCGTTCAGTAATGCGCAGTCCACTCTTCCCCGGGGCTGGGTGACTCCCCACCCGGCATTTCGGATCATCGGTCCGCTGTATGCAGTGGGCATGGAAGATTTGAGCGTGTTCCTGATTACCTCCGACGAAGGCCATATTCTAATCAACACCGGTCTTCAGGATTCCACCCGCCACATTCGTAACAACATCGAATCCCTGGGTTTCCGCCTGGAAGACGTACGCATCATGCTCACCATGCAGGCGCATTGGGATCACACCGCAGCCATGACTGAAATAAAGGAAATCACTGGCGCCGAGGTATGGGCGACGCCGGAGGATGCCCGCGTTTTGGAGGATGGAGGTTTCAGCGATGCCCACTTTGGTGGTCGTCAAACATTCCGGCCGGTGGAGGTGGATCGCATCATCCGTCAGGATGATGTCATCACTCTGGGCGATCTGGTGATTACCGTGCATGAGCACCCCGGCCATACCGAAGGCAGCTCCAGCTATACCTTCGAGGTGATCGAGAATGACAGAACTTACGACGTAGGTATTATCAACATGGGCACTATTAATGGTGGCAAACGCATAGTGGTGAATCCAACTTATGCAGGAGTAGCAGAAGACTTCGCCACCACTTATAACAAACAGAAACAACTAACGGTCGATGTATGGGTCGCCGCTCACAACAGTCAATTCGATATGCAGGAAAAGTATCAGCCGGGTCAGGCCTATGATCCCGACACATTCGTGGATCCGATTGGCTACATCCGGGCAATTGAGCGCCTGGAGAGTGCTTACCTGGAAGTGATCGCAGACGAACTGGACAACTGACGGACTGTCATCACAAATTTGCGCTTAGTCCGTTTATTGATTCTTTGTAATCTGTAAAAATCCAGTCCCAACTCACTAACATCAATAACAATAATTCGATCATGACAGACACCCACAATCATCCCGACCTCGATGTCATCCTCGCGTCTGACCTGCGCGCGTTTGTGAACAACATCCTGCATGAGGAAGGCGGCATCGATCACTTCCGGGAGTTGCTGTCTGATGATCAGCTCTCCAAGCTGGAAAGCCGCCGCAAGTTAGAACTCGTCACAAGAGCGGGCGTGATCTTCACCCGTGAGCGTGATATCTCCAACATACTGGAAACCACGCTAAACACAGCCCGTAACCTCACCAATTCAGATGGCGGCACTATATATATTCTGGAAGAAATCTTTGCCGACAATCCTGTCGATCCGGGAGAGATCGCCAGCCGCAACCTGAAATTTGTCGCCCTGCAAAATGAAACCATGGGCACCAGCCTCAAAGGCGATGACATCGACATCATGCCGGCAGTGCCACTGGAAGTTGGTGGCAAGCCCAATCTGAGCAACGTCTCCTCGTACTGCGCCATTACCGGGGAGATGCTGAATTTCGATGATGTCTATGATGCTGATGGTTTCGACTTCACCGGCACCTCCAGTTATGACGAGGCCAACAACTACCGCTCACAATCCATGCTGGTGATTCCACTTGAGGATCACGAGAATCGTATTATCGGCGTGCTGCAGCTAATCAATCGCCGTCTGACCAATGGCGAAATAGGTGGTTTTACTACCGAAGATATTGAGCTGGTGCAGTCCGTGTCTTATCCCGCTGCTGCCTCCATTACTCAACAACGTCTGATCAATGAGCAGGCCAATCTGTTTAACTCCTTTGTCACCATGCTGGCGCAAGGCCTCGGCGAGAAATCCCCTCATACCTATAACCACATTCGCCGTGTCGCTGCCCTGGGTGAAGCGATCTCCGCGTCGGTCAGTAACTGGAATGAAGGACTCTATGCTGATATCAGGTACAACGAAGAGGAAATGGCCGAGATAAGACTTGCCGGCTGGATGCATGATATCGGCAAGATCACCACGCCTGAACATCTTGTTTCCAAGCAGGTGAAACTACAAGTAGTCATGGATCGATTCGAATTGCTGGTCGAAAGATTTAATTCGAAGATGAAAGACTACAAAATCGAGATGCTGGAGAAACAATTAGCCGCGGTGAAAGCCGGCGCCAGTGACGATGAAATTTCCGCACTACAAAACGACTGCGAGCAGAAGCTGACCAGACTGGCTACTCAGCTCGATGCACTGTTCAAATCCAATCGCGGTAGTGAAGAGATGCCAGCTGAGCAGATCGAACTCATCGAACAGCTCGCCAATGAAACTGTGGAGTCCTTCTACAAATCAGAAGTCGTCATCGATCATGGCTTCCCTCTACTTAAAAGTTTCACGGCGCATTCACATCAGGCGCCTCTGCTAAGTGATTGGGAGAAAGAAAATTTACTCGTCAACCGCGGCACACTGACTGATGATGAGCGCAATCAAATTAAACTGCATGCCGATCGCTCCTGGCGTTGGCTCATGGAACTCCCCTTCCCTCGCGCACAAAAACGTTTACCTTTGTATGCTGGCGCTCATCATGAACATCTGGATGGCAGCGGTTATCCGAATGGCATAAAAGGCGAACGAATGCCCATGCAGGCCCGGATACTGGCCATTGCCGATATCTACGAAGCACTGGTGGCTAATGACAGACCTTACAAAGACCCGATGCCTCTCTCCCAGGCAATGAGTATTCTGGGTGACATGGTCAACCGGGGCGCGCTGGACGGTGAAGTGATGCGCACCTTCCTGCAGTCCGGCGACTATCTAAGCTACGCCAAAGAGTCCCTCGACCCCGAACAGATCGATGACGTGG
>JANQJM010000196.1 GCA_028281635.1 Pseudomonadales bacterium
CTTCGTTAGCTTCCAGCGCCGCACGAACGACGCCAATCTGCGATTGCCGGCCGGACTAGAGTAACTGGCTTCGAACCGACTCAACTGGCCTATTGCCACGCTACGAGCGTGCTGGCCAGACTCCACAGCAGAATAAAAACTGTAGCTGAGACCAAAAGAGTCTTTCCCCAATGTGACCCAAATCCGCGATACATATATAATCCATTTCACCACGCGCCCGTAGCTCAGCTGGATAGAGTAACTGGCTTCGAACCAGTTGGTCGGGAGTTCGAATCTCTCCGGGCGTGCCAATTAAAAAAGGGAGCCATCTGGCTCCCTTTTTTAATTGGTAGGCCCGGAGGACTTGGTTTGAGCTCCTAAGTTCGAAAGGAGCGAAGCTCCGCAGAGCGCGCGAAGCGCGAGTCCGAGTTTGCGAGGACCGAGAAATTTGCGTCCACGCAAATTTCGAGTCAATCTCTCCGGGCGGGAGCCGTTAGGCTCCTGTAGGACTTGGTCCGAACTCCGAAGTTCGAAAGCTGCGTAGCAGCGCAGACGTCGCGCTCGCGCGGTGCCTGAAGAGTGAGGAATTTGGCTAAGCCAAATTCCGAATCAATCTCTCCGACCGATTCCCGGAAAGTACTGTATTTGTACTCCGTTCGATTTATATAACTTCGATTTCCTTCGGTAGATCGTGTTCTCTCCTATCCCTTGCTCTGGCTAGCTCTTAGACTGATGTGCCACCTCATGGATCTTCAGGGTCGAAACAATCTGTTCTTACGGTAGCGCGCTTGCCCTCCATCTGGGGATTTCCTTTAGGTCTGATTACAAGGAATTGCCACATTCAAGGTGGCTCGAATTGTTAGGCTGCGGTCAAAAACAGCCAACGCTAAAGTCTTACGCGATTTCTGGCGTAATTAATTTCAGCCGAGCATTGTCGGGTGAGCCCACCAGGATACCCGATTGAGTCAATCAGAAAACTGAGATTAAGACTTGAGGGAGCATCAACAGTTGCTAAATCGAATAATTTCACAATTAGATCAGTTGCTCTTCGTAAAAGAAGAGGCTGACTATGATTGGAAAAAGCCTACAGCATCGATGCTCTTCCTGATGGTTCTCGGCGGATGCTTCGATGTGGTCCAGAACGCCCAAGGCCAAGAAAGCGATTTTGTTGCTGTCGATTTATGCGCTACATGCTTCACTTACCTGGAGAGTCGAAAGCGTACCTGGGATGGGCCGGTTGACATATATTTAAACATAAAAGACATGCCTCCCTGGTTATCTACCACCAAAGTTGAGAATTCGATTAGAAGAAATGTCCGGTATATAAATATTTATGCCGAAGTTCCGTTTTCATACGAAGGTCAAACTAACATAGCACTCATAGATTCTTACGTAAGTAGTAGACGCAATACCATTATCGTGGGTTTTACCGATATCAATTTTCTAGGAAAAGCTTATATATGGTGGAACTGGCATGGCGACCAGAAAATAAATTACGGAGAGATTCAATTGAACGAAACGATTCCTGGGCGATGTCTGGATGGAATATTACTACATGAACTTTTTCACACACTCTATCTGGACCATAACACAGAGTCTCGGCATTCTATTATGGCGGTACCTTATAGATCCTGTGAATATCAATCCATTATCCGCCTGGAAGATATCGAAGCTCTGCAGAGCTTGTACCCACCAAAACCTAATCGTCAAGGTGTAATAGTTAATGTTTCTTCGGATGGCAATTCTGACTTTATCGAACGATATGATCCAGCTGCAACACTTATTACTGAGGACAAGTCGATTCAGTTCAGATCAACAATTGAAGGTAACGAAGTCACCGAAATCGTCGCCAATGACTAGTGGTCTGCTAATCCTAATCGCCTCATCAAAAATGGACGTACTCTGAGTGGAGGAGTAGTATCCGCGCCCATGATTTTCATAAACGGCAGTGCTTATTCACTCGATTCGCTTGAACAAGTGGGATCGCTGCCGCCCGGAATTTCATGACGCTTTAAATAGAAAAGTTATTCGAAAAACCCCGGTAGCGGCTCGCTACCGGGGTTTTTTTCGTTTTGGGCCAATGTAAAAAAGGAAATTGATCAATGAATATTAAAGATATTGTAAAAGACCAAACTGCTCGTTTCGTATTCTACAGAGATGAGTGCCTTTTCTATGAGACAGACAACGGTTTCCAGTTTCCCGTGCCTGTTGCGGATGCAGGGTCTGCATCTTTCAATTCTGAGGAGCGAGCAATCCTGTTGATGCGTTATATTCGAAAACATATCGCTAAAACAGAGTCAGCGAAGCTAAAGCAAGAGCAGGATAATGCTCAGGACCGAGAATAAATAAATGGGGTCAGAGTAAAAATACAGTACTGCAAATTACTCTGACCCATTTCTCTAATTCAGTTACCACTAATTAGAACACTTTCTGGGCTGTAAACTGCGTACCATTTGGGAATTCACAGATTGTAAACTGAGTCGGGAGGCAGGAGAGAAGAGTTACGTCGGCGGTTCTAGGTGAAGTGAAAGTTATCCTTAGTGATGCATTTCCAAGACTGGCGACGGTGTTAACTACCACCTCATCTCCTGCCAAATTTATTACACCTTGATAGGCATCCCATTGCAAAAAAGTGGAATCAAGGATTACTACCACTATGAAAGTGCCATTCTGGGTGACTGTAGCAAAGTCACCATTTGATGCTTGCCAAATGCCATCATAAACACCGCCTTGGGCCTGAACGTGAAGGGGTAAAAGCAGGAAGGTTATAAGAGCGAATTTCTTCATAGGTGTCTCCAATATAGGGAGATTGGATTTATTACTACGATAAACCAGTTTACACCGCAGAGTTAGCTTCAGACTCCACGTAGCAGGGCAACTTAATCTGAATATGGCAACCAACGCCTTCATCCTGCACCAGCTTAATGCTGCCACTATGGGATCTTAGGATACTGCTAACTAACGACAATCCCATGCCCGTTCCCTTACCCTCTGCCTTCGTCGTGAAGAAGGGTTCAAATATTTTTTCGGCGTTTTCTTCCGGCACACCGGGGCCGTTGTCTTTCACATCTAACAGTACATACTGATCATCGGGAGAGGTAGCTGCCGAAATCGCAATTGTTCGTGGCGGCGGGGTGTTTTCCATAGCCTGTTTAGCATTGATAATCAGGTTGGTAATTACCTGTATTAACTGATCTGGCTCGCCCAGCACAACCGGCAACTGCTGCGCTACATCAACACTGATGTCCGCACTTGGTAAATTGCTGGCAAAACCGGACACTTGCACCGCCTGTTCAATGCAGTCACCAATATTGCAGGGAACGTGCTCAGCGGAACCTGTCCTTGCCATGCTGAGGAAGGACTGCACGATTTTTATGCAGCGATCCGCTGCGTCTTTAATGCTGTCCAAGCGCTTGCTGAGTTTCGGATCTGTTATCGACCGGGACATGATTTGAGCGCTGCCAATGACACTGGTTAGCGGGTTATTTAGATCGTGTGCGATCCCCGTCATCAGGGACCCGATCATATTGAGCTTTTCGCTCTGGTAGAGCGCCTGTTGTTGTTCCGCAATTTCCTGCTGCATCTGTTTCATATCAGAGATATCGATAAAGCTGATGACCCTGGCCTGCTCACCCGCAAATTCCGTTGCGTGTGCAGACAGCAGGACCGGCAGTTCTCTACTCGAGGGTTTCGCAATGAGCATTTCGCGTAAGGATTCGTCTTCCCACTCAATCGGGCCCATGACAACATCACCTGAAGCGCTTACCTGCTTTACGTCGAATCTGAAGGCCGCGATATCCAGCCCTTCATCTATCCCCAACAATTTCGCTGCCGCCTTGCTCACAAAGAGCGGTTGCTGGTCGTTAGCCTTTACCACGATTACAGGAAAAGGCTGGCTGTCCAGCACCTCTCGCAGTTGTGCTTCGCTATTCTCCAGGTCGATTTCCAGTAGTCTGCGTTTGGTTATATCTCTGGCTATGGTCACGAAGCCTTCGCCAACAACTGGTTGTACCGTGATGTCATACCAGCTGCCATCGTCGAAACGGGCAGTGCGATTGAATACAGTGCGATTGCGCACCGCATCTTCTAACGCGGCATGGCCTGACCGAACTGCGTCGGTCTCTTCCGAGCTGTCTATCCTCGACACGCCAGTGGCGATCAGAGTTTCGAACGACTGCTGTTTGATCCAACTGCGATCTTTTCGCAGCAGCTTTTCATAGCTCGAATTGGATGCAATCAGTTGGTTGTGCCTGTCAAACAGCGCGAAACCGATGGGCATGGCCTGAATCGCAGTCTCCAGTCGATTCGTGGCTCTGTGCAGTTGCGTCACATCTCTGGCGATGCCGATTTGATCGCCAGAACTCAAGTATCCGCAACCAACCATATAACTTCGGTTATCCCTTGTAATGAGGTTGAACTGAGACCCGTCCTGCAACGCGTTCAGCAGGGCGCGTTGAATATCTTCCTCAGACTTTACAGGCCCGCCGTCGACGCTCTTCGAAATAGCGCTGAATCGCGAAATCAACTCACGCTGTGACTGGAGGGCCAGTTTGGACCTGCGGGTGCCGAGCGCCTTTGCGAAGGCAGTATTGCAGGTTAAAAAATTACCTTCCGGATCGGATATCACCACCAGATCTGGCATAGCGTCGATAGTATCCTGCAGAGCCTCTTTGCTGCGCTGGGTGCTGAGTTCACTGAGCCTGATTGTGTTGGCCGCCAAATCTGATCCGATAATCAGCAGACCTAACACGCCAATGATGTTCAAGATCGCTGGAAACACAATCAGCTGGGACTCAAGATACAGTTGATCAGGTCCGGCTTGACCTGAGATGCCCTGGCTGAATGCAAGACCGGCCAGCACTATACTGCTGAATGCCATTACACCGCTGACCACGATCATGGCGCGCTCAATTAGTCGCTTTTTGCGAGCGGGGTGGTTGAGAACAACTATGGCCCATAGGCTGGTTATCGCACCGAACATGGGCAGGGTGGCGGTCTGCAATCCTGCAATTGGCGCAAGGTATGTAGGGGCAATGATGATAGCGTACGGAACGCCAACGATGCCGGCGTATTTATAAAGCGGAAGCTTTGGAAGTTCGGCACGCTGGCGAAATCCAACAACGCCAAGCAAAGGTGACATCAGACCGGCCAGATTCAGAGTGACCCAGGAAACATCCCAAGACAGGATTCCGTACTCTTCCAGTATCTGCATCAGCCAGTGAATCGACGAGGCCAGGTAACAGAACGACCAGGTTAGTGCATGAGGTGTTCTCTCCAGACTGCGCCACGCCAGAAAAAAAAGTACGCTTAAGGAGACGCTGATTAAAAAAAGCGAGTTTAGGCCAGCTAAGTTTTGATCCATGTACGTTGTAATAGCAGGGTAGAATTTTCAGAGATCGAGTATAGGAAGTATCAGCACTATATCCCATCCCGAATTTACTTGAATTCGCTTAGTTGGCAATTTTGAACTGGGGGCCAATCCGTTGAAATCAAAGGGGTCAGAGTAGTTTGATCCAGAATAATCAAACTGCTCTGACCCCATAGGTTACCCAACAGCTTCTGAGTTAAATAGTCCAGTCCATGCTGTTGGCAACAGTTTGTTTGAGTTCCTCGAGGTTTTCACCCTGCTCGCCGATCAGGATCATATTGCCTTCACTCGCGGGCATCACTAAGCCCTGAAAGCGCGAATCACGGATTTGATACTCATTTTGAACTGGGCTGTTGTTAATTACGAAAACACTGACAGCGCCTTCTTCACCCTGTAAAACCAGATGAGCACTCTTGTAGGCAGGAAGGATGACACAAGGAGTTGCTGAATAAATGTCCATATCTTGTTGCGTTGTATTGCTGACTAACTGTACACCGGCATCTGCCATAACTTCGTTTACCGAACCCATGCTTAATGCGACCGGGGTAGGACCTGTATTGAGTGAAGGCACAGTGGCGAGCATCTGAGGTTCACTATACAGAATCGTAAATACGCCATCTTGCATGGCAAGGTCTGTCACCGTGGGTCCTCTGTTGCTGCTGAGAGTAAAGGTGACCCCAATTACCAACAGCAGGCTCGCGGCGATAGCGTAGTAATTAAAAAAGCTTGAGTTTGCTGCCGCCGAGCGCGCAACGGTTCCCACCGAACCCGTTACTTCGGTTGCCTGCTGCGGGATCGCAAGTAGCTTTGCCTCGAGTCCTTCAGGAACAGCAATGGCGTTGACCACGGCATCAACCTGGCGTTCCATTGCCTGAGTCTGATTGAGAATTTCCTGATAGTCCGGATTATCCCTGGCTGCATCCACAAGCTCCTGCTCTGGTGCGGCTGGGTTGGCGTAAACCCTTTTCCGAAATTCTATTTCATCCATCTTTCTAAACTCTGTTGTCTCTCATTACTGGAGTCGGATCGACTCCTGATTCTCGTTAATATGCTGAACGCCCCTTAAGTATATTCAGCATTGTTGCTGCAAAGAATTATTCCTCTAGTTCCTCAGCGTCCAGGCCAAACTCCGTTTTCAGTTTGCTCCTGGCACGAAACAAGCGCGTCATAACAGTGTTGTTATTCAAGTCCAGAATCTTAGCGATTTCCTTACCGCTAAATCCTCCCACTACCTGCAATAATAACGGCTCACGGTAATCGCTCTCCAGGCGATTAATCGCATTATGCAGTAATTCTCGATCCATCTTCTGGTCTGGTTCATTGTCGCTATTCTCTGCAATAGACTGACCTTCAATGTCTACCAGTTCCGGTCGGTAACGCTCATAGAGTCTGGCGTTTTCCCTGCGTAGTATCGTGAACAACCAGGCCTTTGCTGCCTTATCGCTCTGCAGGCTATCCAGCGCACGCCAGGCGCGCAGAAACGTCTCCTGTACCAGGTCTTCCGCCAGTGGTTGGTTCTTGCAAATCCAGAAGGCGTAGCGGTATACGTCCTGATACAGAGCGCTGACTAGTGACTCATAGCGCTGCTGCTTGGTACTTCCCTGTAAGACCGGGGATTCGCTCATTTCTTCTCGAAAATCCTGTTTTTTTGATTGGCTGTGATGAACTGGCCCTGGGTGGCAATATTGGCCCGGGAAACTGCAAGTTCATCGGCGAACAGAGTGTGCCTAACTTAGTGGTCCGCATCAAGTTGTAAGCTTAACTCTTGAGTCACGAATAAGGCCTCAAATCAAAGGGGATGAGAGTGTTTTGGTCCGAAACCAATGTGGAATAATCAAGCGACTCTGGCGCCTTTGATTAGACCCCTTTGATTATCCTGGGCCCTCTGACTTACATTATCCAATGTTAGCCTGTCAGTGCCTGCGGGGAAATGAAATTGAATAGAACAGATGATTGGATATATAAGGTCATCGATTTCATCGAAGACAACATCGCCAATCCAATTTCTCTCGAAGAGTTAGCAGAATTATCGGGATATTCTCTGCGGCACTTTCAGCGTCTGTTTCGGCAGAGAGCTTCAGAAAACATTGCGGAATATATCCGCGGCAGGCGTCTGACTGTAGCCATGGACGACATTGTGAAGGCTGAGAAAAGTATTATTGATATAGCCTTCGAATATCAGTTTGAATCACAACAATCTTTTACTCGGGCATTCCAGGCGCGATTTACATTTCCTCCGATTCGTTTCAGAAATCATAACGTTGTCAATCCTCCTAGTAGCAAACAAAAACTAACTGCAGGCTACCTGCAAATGATAGAGAACGAAGATATCTCTTTAGAGCCTGAAATAATTCACCTGGATGAAATGACCTTCGTCGGTATGCGTGCAGTGCTTGATGTTAATAGTTACGGTGACTCTGAGGTGATCGGTAGCTTGGACCGCCTCGTCAATGAGTTTCGGCGGCGCAAGAATGAAATAGGTAACATCGTTTCGGAATCACCTGAAAAGGGCGAGCTGATCATGAGCTATCGAGTTCCTAAGTCTGAGCGGGCGCATGGTGATGGCATCGTATTTCTGGTGGCTGCACAAGTCGAAGCTGGATATGAAATTCCGCAGGACATGATTCGCATAGGAACACCAGCTAGCAAATTTGCAAAATTCGAATTTCGAGGAGGTTTTGAGAGATATCCGCATGCAGGGAACTACATCACCGGATGCTGGTTCCCACGCTCCAAGTACTGGATTGGCAACGCTCCAGTTCTAAGCTATATACAGGCAAATCCTGCCAATTCAGGCGCATACATGTTTAAAAGTATCCTTCCTCTGCGTCCACGTCATCCAAGACTCGTTGATCTTTGGTGGCATTAGATCTCAATGACTTAGTTGCTTTTTGTCATATACGGTCAAAACCGCACATCTCCTTTCTGCTAATTTCCACCTCGAGTTCACTTGATGGGTATCCAACGACTGGTGAAGTTCAACCGCGTCTATGTAGTTTCATTGAGCGGCAGTAAACCGCTGAATAACTCTCTTATCGCGGCTAAGTATTCGGAGAATGTGCAATATGAAACCTGTGGCAATTTTTAGAGTTGTATTGATGTGCACTATTTGCAGCAATATTTTGATGGCGTGTTCCAGCCAGACAAGGCTTGAGAACGATGTTATTTCGCAAATCATTGAACAAGGGCCTACTGACCTGGTTAAGGGCCGGACTAGCTTTGCGCAGAATGGTGAAATATCAATTTGGTATGAAGTGCGCATGCCCGAGTCTACTCCCCGAGGGACAGTTGTATTGGTTATGGGGGTAGGCCAGACCTCTATGCTATGGCCACAGTATTTTCTTGATTCGCTTACCAATGAGGGCTATCGCGTCATAAGGTTTGATAATCGGGAAACGGGACTTACAACCTGGACCGATAACGCCAATAAGCTTAAACCTTATTCGTTGGCTGACATGGGTGACGATGCAATTGCTATCCTGGATAAAGAAGGGATTGATAGCGCGCATATCATCGGTATTTCAATGGGAGGTGTTATTGCGCAACAAATCGCAGTGCGCCACCCAACAAGGGTCTCTTCATTCACATCGATGATGTCAATGCCTGTTCTCGCTCTTCCTCCCACCGGACTACTATTGAAAATGATGTGGCCGACTTTGCTCTATGGCTGGCAGAAAAGTGAGCGAAGTGCGATCAAATACGACATTGCAGTGCATTCAATAATTAGAGGTAAAGCTGACTATCCGGTACCCGTCGAGCGACATGCCAATCGTGTTCTATATGAGATGCGCTATCGCAAAGGCCGAAATCCCGATGCTGTGACAAACCAGGGCGCAGCGTTAGAACAAGAATCGTTAAATCCAATAGATCTAACCCTAATTAATTCTCCTACGTTGATTATTCATGGCAAACAAGATCCCGTTATTCCATTCGATGTCGGTGGCCCAGCGTTAGCAAACCTCATTCCCCATGCCAGGACTCTATGGATCGAGAATATGGGGCATTCGTTCTCCGAATCCCATAATGTGCTGATAATTGAAGCCCTAACCAGCCTCTTCGAATCGGCCTCGGAGTAATCCACCGAAAGGGTCAGAATAATTTGATCCGAGAATGTTGCGGAATAGTCAAACTACTCTGACTCCTCTGATTTTTAAATTATCTGTGTCCCCCGATTTCTTTCAAACGTCCCGCGTCAACTGTCTCGTCTACATTTTGTTCATGTTAAGTGGAACTTGTACTAACCCTTCATCGGTCCATGTGCCAACTACTTCCGTCGCCGAGATTTGCCCGGCATAGCTGCCCTCACCATTTATTGTGAAATTTAGTTCGTTGTCTGTAACGATGAGATTATCCATGGAGATGCGCGCGCCACCTCTGTCGACTTGACCCATGTATCCAATCAATTGACCTGAGTTGGTACGCTCGAAGCGCCACTGAATATCCAAGGACCGGGAGCCAAACGACATCACTCCAGTCCATTCGCCTATCAGTGCACTGTGCTGTAGATCGTCATATATCTGTCGATCAGATGTCGATACACAACCGGACGCTGCCAGTGCTATCACTAATGCTAACGCTTTCAAATATTTTCTCATGCTTTGCCCCTGTGCATTGCCCATTCATTTATTCCTGGCTATTGAAAGCCATAACTGCGGAGAAAGTTAAAAGGCATGTTTCATGCCAGAAAAGAGCGCCGCCAAAAAATCAGGCTTTCAGAAGTGTTGGAGACAAGAGATGGGTTAGGTTGTTCCCGATTACGGGAATGAGTATCCGAATGGTTCCCAGTTATGGGAATGAGACCAAGGGGTTAAAATATCAAAGGCGTAGAAGAGGGCAGAGTACTTAAGTCCGGAAACGATATCTGACAATCAAACTACTCTGACCTTTTTGTTCTGAGTCTGTGGGAATAGCCTCGGCAGAATAGCCCGCTGTAGATGTAGTACACTAATAGGCTGGCTAAGAACCTGAACTACAACTCGTGGAGAAATGATGTGTCTTCCGGAAAGTCTCAAGCTTTGCTAGTTCTCTGGTTAGTTCTTTCTGCAGGAGTGAGGGCGGCTGAATTTGGTAGTGAGATTCCACTGGATCTCGCCAAGGCGCTGATTGAAATCCCCCACACTGGTGAAGTGTACTTCTATGATGAGCCACCACCGACGTTTCCTGAGGTTACAGTGCCCAGCCATTTTTCTTTTGTGGGCGGTATAGAAATGGCGCGGGCAGGGCTTGTCCGTATTGTGCTCAAAAGTCAGCATTCACTTAATGAAGGCATAAAACTTCTTACAGCCTCTCTGCAAGAAGATGGGTATGTCTTGGTGCCAAAAATGCCAACACCTCGACGGGGATTTGTCGCCGATGCTGCTGAGTCGGTGGTCCAAGACCTCTGTAATGATGATATGGGCGCGCTGATGATACGGGTTCTGAGCAGAGGAGGTCCTGATATCTTCTACTCAATCAGCGGCAGCCGAACGACGGTTGATGCATCAGGAAATACCTGCGGTGATCGCGTCAGGAGGAGAAATGGATATGTTGACTCCATGAACCAGAGGATGAACTCGGGGATTCGAGCCGAATTGCCCATAATGTTAATGCCTCTGGAGGAGGGCTCCGCATCCACCGGATTGATTGTTGGCTCTAGATCCAGTGGCGGTGATGACTACTATGAGATCTCCAGCCAATTAAAATCAAGCCGATCAGCTTCCTATATCCACGACCACATCACAGATCAACTTATTGATCAGGAATGGGAGCAGGTTCAGGAACTGAATGAGCAGGAAAGCAATTGGCGGACTACTGTTGAGAACCGATTGTTGTTCGGTGAGCTTGTAATCAGGAAAGTAGACGAAGAAACACTGAATTTGTATTTCAGAATTAGCGAGAATGACGGACTTATAATCGAGGAAAGCAGATTAAGGTATTCACCCCGCAGAATTTAGCCGAAGTCACAGTCAACCCCTGATTGTTAATCGGTAAGCCGCAACCCTACAAGCGCATCAAACAAAACTTCCTTCTGATCCGCCTGCAAATACTCATTATCAATTTGTTGATCAAACAAGCCTCGCTGATCAACAGTGACATGTCCGTAGCGTTTCAGATAATCGCTAGTCAATTCCAGCATGGTATCTCCCAGCTCATTTAATTCTGGGCGTATCTCCTCACTCAAATCTCTGGGTGTGGCAGTCTCTATCTGCTGGGCTGAGTGCATTTCCAATACTTGCCGTTGAATGAATTTTGCTACTTCTATTTGAGTGCCGAAAAAATGCTCCGCTGAAGCGACTTCAATTCCACTTGTCGCAGCCGATTGCGCAGTATTGGCAATAACCACCGCCTCGCGTTCTTTGTCTTCGATTGGGAGGTTGCGCTGCGCTTTATACAAAGCCACATCTTCCATGTAGGACAAGCGTCGATTGATTAAATCGAATAGCGCTGTAGCAGCTTCCTGCTGCTCTGACAGCGCGGCGAAAGCTGATGTGGAGAACAGGAAACTGAGCAGAACTACCAAATGGCGGAATTTGTGAGCTTGAATTGAACGGGTTTGCATTGGTTCAGCGATAAATTGAGGATAGTGTCGAAATGGTAAGGTAACTAGTAGGTGCTGTATAGGCGCCCGCCTTGATTATCGGGCACCTGCATTCTGGATCAGTTTTCATGCTACGATTTTTCCTCGGAATTACTCAGATTTAACCTTATTTTCAACAACTTGCCCCACAGGTAGAGTAGTAATGTCACTAGCACTGGCTGTAGCCCGGAGCGAGCAATGGACAGGAAAAATGCGGTTGATAAGACACCTGATACTATTTTTGTAGACGGCATACACGACTTCACGCTGGACGGAGATTGTGTGCTGATCGATATGTTTGTTCTGAAAGCAGGCGATAATAAGCAAATCGAACGGGAACAGGTCACTCAACTGAAAATACCTGTCACCCAGTTTTTCTATATGGCGAAGTCCATGATGTTTCAATCTGAAAGACTGTCAGGCACCAACACCTGGCGGCCGATGAGCAGCAGTTCAGATTCACGTCAATCCGGAACCAGGTACGCTGCCTAGCACTCTGGTTGCCAGCACTGATAAAATTCATGCTCTCTACGTGTGGCTAGCAGCTAAGTTTGCCTGCTAAGCCTCAATTCACCACCCTTCATATAGCGCCCAGGAGAGCAGTCTATGATGCGCAGTATTTTCCTGCTGGCTCTGATCTTCTTGCTATCAGGCTGCATTATGTCCTGGGATCACGATCATCAGTACACTCGAGCAGCTTTTGATCGAAACGATGCTCAAAGAGTAGAAGTGGGTGTTACTACCCGCGATTGCGTGCAGACTACTTTTGGTGATCCTGACACCCGGTTAGTTCATGAGGAAGGAGGAGAACTCTGGACATATGAGAATTGGGGTAGTAGAGATGTCCGTTTCCTGCTGTTTCCTATTATTGATGTCGATTTGGAAACTGATCAGAGGGAAACGCTATTCATAGAACTTAGTAACGACGTTGTCGCTGACTACTGGATTATCAATGACGAGCGCTAAGGTATATCGCCTCATGGCCTATAACCTGAAAGTTGTCTGATTAAAAGCCAGTAAAAACACAGTGGAACTGCCCGAGCCATAACTGATTGCACACAAAGGCAACATGCCTCTGTGCTACAAGTTCTCTTTCTCTGAATTTGATCAAGTTAATTCCCGACTCTCCAATCTGATTCTGAATTGGTCTGAGACGATACTGACCAGATTTCTAACATGTCTGACGGTGTTTCTTTCTTAGGTAACAAATGGCTTTCTGATGTAAATCTGCACAAAGATAAAGATATCCAGCGAATTTTGGATCTCATTGAGGCATGGGCTAATGCGAAAATTTGTTCGCCCGGTAACGATGTTTCTCTGGTTGCATGGTTAGCCAAACAGGTTTTGTTGGTGAGCATCGCAATCATAGCGGTTTATTGTCTGCGGCTTACTATGTTGATGTAGATGACAGTGAATTTGTAAACGCTGGTTTGTTGCAGCTGTATTCCGGTGCTGATGCTAAGTCTCCGTCGCACCAGATCTTGCCCGGATCTGGGGTGCTTCACCTGTTCCCCAGCGAGCTATATCACTTCGTTAGTCGTTATGCGGGGGTGGAACCCAGAATCGTGATCTCCGCTAATCTGCGAATACAGGCTTCATAGCGAGCTTGCACCAATTAAGGTCACACCGTTCGGCACTTTTCCTACATCAATTTCACAAATGCTCCAGTTAAAATAGAGTGCACTGTCTGGCGCGATGTAATCCATTCGAGAGGAAACTTGCAGAGTGTCCAAAACGGAATTGAACAGCAGCAAGACTCGCGAGATCACGGATGAGGGGGAAATTCAGCAGATTTTGCAGGCTGCTCTGGTGCACGAGTGGCCTTTTTTCTATCTGTCTATGGTACGAAACCACCTGACTTCTCACTCCACCGAACTCTACAGTATCGATCGCCGTGCCGGCACCATCACTGTCAATTCCGACATCCTCGAAAAACTGCCTGAATCACTGACTAACACGGTGTTCTTCAGAACCAACAACGGTGGCATTTCCATCGTGTTTAAATCGACTCTTGCCGTGCCTTGTGAAGGCACCTCATCGGATAGCAAGCCTGCATTTTGCGAATTCGAATTCCCAGAGTCGCTGCAATACTCCCAGCAACGCAAAGCGATGCGAATAAATCTCAAAAACCTGCAGGAGATACCGGTTATCCTGTTCACGAGTCCCGAAGCGCGATACCACGGTAGGATTGTCGATATCTCTGAGACTGGAGCGAAACTCGTCTTTGAAGGTGATCTTACCGGCCAACTATCAGGGTCGGAGATCATTACCGATTGCCAGATGCGTTTTTTCGATGAGACCTGCATCGAAAACAGAATCAGGGTGCTTGGTGTGGTTTGCGACCAGCGAGTCAACCTGAGCTACCTGCGCTGTGAGTACGCCGAAAACAACATGACCAGAGACGTCCAGATCAAGCAGTTGATTGCGGATGCGAGCAACGATAAGAATCAACGGAATCTGGCTTTCGTTGGCTAATTGCCCCACACTAGGTGCTTAGAGAAGTACTGCTTCCTACCTCCGGTCAGATTGGTGGTATAAGCGAAATCGGCGTCTCAAATTTGGATCTAATAAGAAAACATAAGGAGCAGGCATGGCCCTCATTGATTTCAGTACAATCAAAGAACTCATCAGCGACTCCACTGGTGGGAAGAACAAAGAAGTGTTGTTTAAGGAAGTGTTGCTGTTGGTGCTAGCCAGGGCTACACGCGCTGATGCCAATGTAGAGTCAATCGAAGTGATTCATGTGCAAAATGCGCTTAAAGAAATCACCGGCGATGAGTTCTCGGAAGCCGATATCTTAACGGCTGCATCATCAGAAATATTTGAAACGCAGTCCCTAGAGCGCACTCTGGCAAACGCTACCAAAAAGCTCAGCGAAAAGGATCGAATTACGATTCTTGAGTGTTTGGCGAGCTTGATTCGTGCTGATACCTTTGTTCGGGATCCTGAACTGGAGTTCTTCAATCACGTAGCTACCGCTTTGCGGGCATCGCCCTCGGAAGTCGCGGGTCTCAGTGTCACCACGAGCTAGAAACTAAATCCCTGATGTTGTTCATTCCTTTTATTACCTATGAAGGTATGGACGGAATTACTTATTAGGCTTTTTTGCTGCGGCGGGTTTTGCGGCGATCAGCCTTGTGCAGATCCAGTAAATAGCTGTCCAGTGCGCTGGACTGTTTGCTCCAGAGTTTCTTCACTTCCAGTATCCATCCGCTGATTTCATTTATGCCGGACTGATTGATGCTATAGAGACGCTTTTGCGCCTGTTTTTTCATCTGTACCACATTCGCTTCTCTTAGCACTTTTAGATGTTGCGAAACGGCTGGTGCACTCATGGCGAAGTTGTCGGAAATATCAGTTGCGGTCAGCTCACCGGATTTGGCAAGCAACATGACGATTTCACGACGGGTAGTGTCTGAGAGGGCGGAAAAGGCGCTCATGTTGTAGATTGTATAAGTTTTTTCTTAATTAAGTAAATCCTTAATATAAATTCGCACGCAGAGGGCGAGGTGCATAGTCGGGGATATTGGGAATGGGTATTGAACTAATGAGACACGACCGGAGTACTCACACTCAGACTATGGACTAATTGCGGCCCAGTGCCGGAGCTTCGAGCAAGCTGGTCAGTGTTACAGATTAATACGATAATTCGCGATACGTTTAACCGGAATTCGGTCATAATGACACGCTAACTATTAGTGGTGCTCTTTGATTTATTGAGATTGGCTGTGTGGACCAATCTACGAACTAGATTCTTGCGAACCTGCTTTTGAGATTAAATAGGAGAAACCAATGCTTCGTTCATTATTAAAGCTTGTTGGTCTTGGCCTGGTAGTATCGGCGGCTACCTCCGCTGTTGCCCAGACTTACTCCAGCGCCCATCATGACTATCGCGTTGTGACAGTCACTGATGGACTGGTACAACCCTGGTCTATGTCCTGGTTACCGGGCGGCGATATGCTGGTAACTGAAAAACCAGGCCGTCTGCGCATCGTACGCAACGGCAATTTACTGCCAGAAGCAGTGCCCGGTGTACCCGATGTGTTTTATCGTGGGCAGGGCGGTTTGTTCGAGGTTGTACCTCATCCAGAATTCAGCGACAACCGCTGGGTCTATCTCACTTACTCACGCGAAGAAGGTGATACTTCAGTAACGGCAATCGCCCGAGGTGTATTCGAGAATGATCGCCTGAACAACACTACCGAAATCTTCGCTACTCAGGCAGAAGGGTTTGGCCACTACGGCGGCAAGCTGGTCTTCGACGGCAATGGTTACATGTTTTTAACTGCTGGTGACCGCATGGCACCACCGGTTGGCGATCGCGATGCGCTGATGGCTCATCCGGCGCAGGATCTCAGCAATCACAACGGCGTTGTGATTCGTTTGCATGACGACGGTCGCGTACCCGATGACAATCCTTTCGCAGGTGAGCGTGGTGCTTTACCAGAGATTTGGAGTTACGGTCATCGCAGTCCACAAGGTCTGGCCATTCACCCTGAAACCGGAGACCTTTGGGAAACCGAGCACGGCCCACAAGGTGGCGACGAGCTGAATCGAATTGAGCCGGGCAACAACTACGGTTGGCCTGTGGTAGGTCGTGGTGTGAACTACGGTGAATTCGGTCGTCCTATTCATGTGGGCATCGCCGAAGAAGGCATGACCAACCCAACCCGTTTCTGGGTGCCTTCAATCGCGACTTCAGGCCTGATGATTTACTCCGGTGACAAATTCCCATTGTGGTACGGCAGCATTTTCTCCGGTGCTCTGGCCGGTGAACAACTGGCGCGTATGCACATGGATGATAGCTACCGCAATGTAGAAGTCGAAGAAACACTAGCCTATGGTATGGGTCGCATCCGCGACGTACGTCAGGGTCCAGATGGCTACATCTACCTGGCGATTTCCGATCGCGAAGGAGCTGAAACTGCTGTGGTTAGATTAGAACCAGTTGACTAGTAAAGACTGTACTAAAAAACTAAAAGGGGCTCGAAAGAGCCCCTTTTTTGTTGCTTGTGAAAAGTGCTCACAGTTAAGGTAAGGATGTTCCTTTCCTGTGAAAAATACACTAACTATCTGAATCATATACTAAAAAATGGCCATTATTTTGTTTGAACAGGTTTCATGATACAAAAGCTTCAACACTGAGAATTCGATCGCGTAGCACAATGGGAAAATCGGCCATAGAGCAACTTAACTCCGATAAACAACCGAAGATGGTTGTTCTCGACAAAGATTTTGCAGGCGTGAAGCAAGGTCAGCGCTTGTTCGTGGCAACACCTAAAATTGTTGATGACTATATCAGGAGCATTCCCTACGGTGAGACTCGCACCATCGAACGTATGCGAAGAGATATGGCCAGACGACGTAAATGTGATGCTTCCTGTCCAGTTTCTACAGCAATTTTTATTCGAATCGCAGCGCAAGCAGCAGTTGATGAGATGAATGCAGGGAAAGAGATGAGTGAGGTCTCTCCCTTCTGGCGGCTTCTTAAAAGCTCAGACAAAATCACCAAGAAACTTTCTGTGGATTCCGCCTGGGTAGATCAACAACGTCTGGCGGAAGTGAGTTAGGTTTCTTTTTCAAATCACCCAATCTTTAGTAGTTGAAGAACACTTTGTCGTTTTCATAATTTCGGTTGCGCGTTTTCCGGGGTAGCTTCTGGAAGAAGCTTATCTACTTTTTCATGCAGATGTTGGATTGCTAATTCAGTTTTCAAATTCACTTCAAAAGCATTGGAGGACGCGATCCTGTCTTTTTCAGCCTGTCTGTTTTGGGACATCATAATGATCGGCGCTTGAATGGAGGCGAGGGTTGATAGCACCAGGTTGAGCAATATGTAGGGATAAGCATCGAAATCAGCATCCATGTTGATCAGGATAAGAGAGTTAATTCCCATCCAGGCAAACAGAAAAAATAGAAAGGAAAAAATAAATCCCCAGGATCCAACTATTTGGGCTAAACCGTCGGCAACACGATCCCAGAATGTGGTTTGTTCCTTAAAGATCTGATTGACGTTTTCCGCTACCGGCTCACCCGAAGCGATAGCCTCAATGACATGTTGCTCTTTGGGAGTAAGGTCGTCATAGGGTTGTCCCAGCAGGGCTTTTGCTAGATTTGATAGATATTTTGTGGCCATTGGACTATTGTGCCTCCTTCTAATTAGTGCCTGAGCAGTGCCTACTGTTCTGCCCAGAAATTATGGCAGCTAATGATCTAATGCAAAGCTTTTTGGACAATTACGGATTGCAGCTAGCGGTTACCGCCTCAATATTGGTGGTCTATTTGCTCGTAGTTCGATTCACCAAGCCGAAAATCGTTGAAGGTGCGGATCAAGGGAGATTTAAGGATTCGGCAGCAACAAATGCCATCAATCTTGTTCGTTTGTTCTACAGTATTTTTGCGGTGCTCATTCTTGCTGTGGTGTGGGGCCTGGACTTCCGTTCAGTAATAATTTTTACAACAACCACTGTGACTCTGCTTGGTGTTGCCCTGTTTGCCAGTTGGTCCATATTGAGCAATATCACCGCTTATTTCGTGCTGTTGCTACACCCTTCTTATCGCAGAGGAACATTCATTCGGGTTATAGATGTCGACAATTATGCAGAAGGGTATATCTCCGATCTTTCGCCGTTTAATACGAAACTCGTCACGGAAAACAGGGAAGTCATTCTCTACCCCAATAACCTGCTTTTAGGCCGGCCAGCTATGATAAATCCCAGAGATCGGTTGGATGGAATTGGCAAACTAAAACCCAGTATTCAACCTGACCCAGATCCAGCTTAGCACCCATATCAGTACCGTTGTCCCTGGTGTCTGGGATGATGTCCGCCAACTTTTTCTCACAGCGCTCCTACTGGTAACAGAGGCAGCACGCAAACAACAGCTAAATAAATCTGGAGTTCGGATGAGCTCCCGATTTAGCGCGTGGATTATTTAGTTCTAAAAGGTAGAGAATATTGTTGACACAGAAATTATTTATTCTACAATTTAGAAAAAATGACTCCTGGGTACAAAAATGACATCGCCTAACTCTTCGCGTGAAGGCTCATTGGGTGAGTTAGAACATATCGTGTTGTTGACTCTGGTGCGTCTTGGTGATGACGCCTATGGCATGTCTGTTCGCTCCACAATTCATGAATTGATTGGCCGGGATATCTCGATTGGTGCCATCTATACGACTTTAGAGCGTTTGCAAGATAAGGGGTACGTTCGGTCAAGCATGGGTGAAGCTACCGCAAAGCGGGGAGGGCGTGCGAAGAAGTATTTCAAAGTCACCGCTAAAGGCACGAAAGCACTGCGAGCAGTGCGCTCGAATCTGGAAGTGCTTTGGCAGGGAATTCAAATTTTTGGATCGCTTGACGGCGAATTCGGGCGGATCTAGCGCATGAGTGCTAACTATCAGGCAGGTGGCAGTGATCATCAACGTGTTCTGGGTCCGCCAAGAATTCCGCAATGTATGCTGTCTTTTTTCCTTCCAGCTTCATTGCGGGAGCCGATACTGGGGGATCTGGAAGAGGAGTTTCTCCTCAGGCAGGCGGCCAGCGGAAGTACATTCCACGCTTTGGCGTGGTATTGGCTGCAGGCGTGTAAAAGCGCCTGTGTGTTTTTTTGGCAACAACGAGGTACGGGTATGGCTTATTTACTTAGTGTCGTGTTTTTCATTGCCATGATGATGTTGTCCATGGCGACCTCTCAGTTTGGCTTTTGGCTTATCAGCCCGCCTATTTTTATAGGCTTGTTTCCATTGGCCTTCATAATGGGAATTGGCGCAACCTCATTCAAGGCATGTAAATTGGGGCTAAAAGCAAGCTTCAGTGATTCCTCAGGTCATAGCAAAGAGGAAATCGCATTAGCCAGAAAATTTCTGAATGTGACGGGAAATCAGTTTCTTCTGGTTGCCGGGGTAATATTTTTCCTGGGAGCCATTCAACTGTTGGTGAGTTTTTCCCAGAATCCAGCTCTGCTGGAGGATTCCAGCCGGTATGCGCGTTACGCAGTCGCATTGATTCCGTTATTTTACGGCATGATCTTCAAATGTTTGTTCTACTCTGCAGAACAAAAAGTCATTTGGAAGTATCTGTCTGCATAGATGTAAAAACTCCTGGTTTGTCGGCTATTCTTCTCGTTATTCGTCTCCAGTGTAAGTAATCTACCCACACTGGAGACGATACGTGAACATAAAAAAACTCAAGCAAGCAGAAGCAGCTTTCCTGGCCCAATACCAAGGGGGCTTCAAGCACCCCGATATGGTGGCTATCGGCAAGAAACACAAGATGGATTCCATGATTGAGCAGGTGCAGGAGAGCTTCAAAAAATCGAAATTTAAAGACAGCAATGCGGTGGTTGACGACATGGGGAAACACATCGGTCGCTCGTCCATGGTGTCTATGTTTGAAAAACCGAAGTTTCGGGATTTCATTCGATCTCTAAACTCGGTGGAGAAAGAAGCACTGGCCTCTGGATTGCGCAATCGGTTCCATGGCAATGAAGAGAAGGGTTTCGACATGATGCTTTCCGTTTTGCAGAGTCGTAAATTAGCCAAGTGGTCCCTGATTAGTGTGTTGCCAGTTTACTTTCGTCCGGATGATGAGGTGTTCGTTAAGCCCACAACGGCGAAAGGAGTGATAGAACATTTCGAATTGGAGGGCCTGGTCTATAAGCCGCAACCGAGTTGGGAATTCTATGTGGCCTTTCGAGACGAAGTACTTAAGATGAAGAAGAAGGTACGTAAGTCCCTGTCGCCCAATAACGCTGCCTTTACCGGATTTCTCATGATGGCCATGAAGACTCAGTAACGACTTTGCCGTGGATTGGGTATCATCAGTAGACTATAAAAATAATAGGGTACTCCCATGCCAACCTTCAGCACTCGCATATTACCGGCTGGCTTATTGTTTCTCTGCAACCTGGCAGTGGCTCAGCCTCCGGGTGTAGCGCCCACTATTCACGGTGTTCGTAACGACCTGCCTCGGCCCTACACCACATTCCGCAATTGGGGTGAGCTGCCCGGCGATACTTCGGAATGGGGCGCGGTGACGGCGGTTGAACCGTCACTGGACGGTCGATTCATATATGTGGTGCACCGGTGCTTCGAAAATTCCTGTGAAGGGCGGCCCGAAGATCCGATTCTAAAATTCGATTACGACGGTAATCTGTTGTTGAGTTTTGGTGCCGGGCTTTTCATCTTTCCCCACGGTGCGACAGTCGATCATGAAGGCAATCTTTGGGTTACGGATGCCAGAGCCAATGATCAGATAGGACATCAGGTATTCAAATTCAGCCCGCAGGGAGAGATTTTGATGACTTTAGGTCAACGTGGCGTGGGTGGCAGCGGACCAGACAAGCTCTTCTGGCCTAATGACGTGGTTGTTGATCCTCGCGATGGCGACATTTTTGTTGCAGATAGTCACCGCGGCGGCCAAAACAATCGCATCGTTCATTTTGATCGCAACGGAAGCTATCTTAATGAGTTTGGTGAGAAAGGCTCTGGCCCGGGTCAGCTAAGTGAGCCTCATTCGATTGCTATGGACTCGCGCGGGATGTTGTTCATCGGCGACCGGGAGAACAATAGAATCCAGATCATGACCCAGGAAGGTGAGCTGGTTGATGAATGGAGGCACTTCGGTCGGCCGAGCGGACTCTACATCACTCCAGATGACACACTGTATGTGGCCGACTCGGAGTCGGGTCCAGATACTGGCGCGGGTGAACTCACTGGAATAATGAAAGGGATACGCGTTGGTTCAGCAATTGATGGCACAGTACATAGTTTTATTGAAGACATGGAGCCGCTTCGAGACGACCATTCGGGTGCGGAGGGTGTGGGTGTTGACCTTAATGGTAATGTATATGGTGCGGTAGTGCGCCGGCGCATGTTAGAGAAGCACGTACTGAATCCCTGAACAATAAAAGAAATGGAATTTACATATCGCATAGCCAGTAATGCTGATGTGCCGGATATTATCGGTCTGATGCAGCTCTCCATCGAAGAAAACATGAAAGTCTTCCTGTCCAGGCAAGAAATTGAGGCAGCGAAGGAGACCATGGGTGTGGATCAAACACTGATTGACGACGGTACTTACTTTCTCATCGAGGCAGAAGAAGGGGGCGAAAAAGTATTAGTCGGTTGCGGTGGATGGGGGAAGCGGCGCACGTTATATGGTGGCAATCACACCAAGGGCCGTGATGACAGTTTTAGCGACCCGGCAACCGAAGCGGCCCGTATTCGAGCCATGTACACTCATCCAAAGTGGACGCGAAAAGGCATCGGTTCCCTGTTGATCAGGCTGGGCGAAGACGCTGCTCGAGCTGCGGGATTCTCCCGAATGGAGCTGGGCTCAACGGTGGCAGGAGAAGCGTTGTATCTGGCCAAGGGCTATAAGGAAGTGAGCCGCGAAAATCATATCGGCGCCAATGGTTCGGACAATCTCGTCATCAAGATGGAGAAGGCACTCTAGCCGATTACTCACTCGTCGCTAAAACTAGCCCAGTAACTGGCCGACTTAAAGACATGGGATGTCAATCTTAGAGGCCGCGTCGTGAATAGAGTTACATTAGCAGATCGCTTTGTGAGTTATAGCGATGCTGTGGGTGTTTTCCCTTTCGTGCAAGCCACGGCGTTTTCGGTCGCATTATCTGAGCCGGATATTCGCTGCTCCATCGCGGAAATCTGGATTCAGGTTTCTGTAGGCAACTTCATCTTTGCAGCTATCACGACGATTGCCGTTGTTTTGTTTCGTCGTTCCGAGATGAAATTACGCGCCGGCGAAGAACTGGATGGTATGGTCGCCACTTATTTGAAACGATTACATGTCGGACGTCTTTCCATCATCTGGCTGGCATTTCTCTATCTGTTTTTCAGCGCCTACTCAGCTACTCTCGATCCTCTCTGCCTAACCTGAGCGAGTCTTACGCATAATAGTGTGCATCTCATCGATCTGTTTTTGCATGTGAGAAATTTGTTCGGCTAGCTCCTCGCGCTCCTGATGTGCTTGTTCGGCAGTTTCCTGATTGTGTTCCTCAGTCATGACTTCCAAAATTACACCCACCATCATGTTGAGAAACACAAAGGCCATCAGAAAAATAAAACTCAAATAGAAAATCCAGCTTAATGGGTGCACTTCCATGGTGGCATACATGACGTCGGTCCAGTCTTCGAACGTGGCTACCCGAAACAAGGTCAACATGGCAATCGAGACGTCTCCCCATAAAGTTTCGTCAATAGTGGAGAAAAACAGCGACCCGATAGCGCCGTAAATGTAGAAGATGATGAACATCAACAAAGCGATATATCCCATTCTGGGAATCGCTTTCAACAGTGCGTTGATCAAGGAGCGTAGCTCCGGCACCACGGAAACCAGACGTAATACTCTGAACACGCGTAACAGCCGACCTATCAGCACAGCCTCGGCATTCTCAACAGGCACCAGGCTGCCAATTACGATGATTGTGTCGAACAGATTCCAGCCGTCTCGCAGAAAGCGTCTTCTGTCTTCGCAAACCAAAAAACGCAAGACGATTTCAGCCAGGAAAAAATAGGTAATGGAATTATCCAATACCGGTAAGACTCGTTGTGCGAAAAATGGCAGGTCATAGGTCTTGGCACCGACAGAGATCGCCGAGAGGATGATGATAAAGATCACGCTCCACTGAAAAACACGGCTGCTTTCGATGCGTTTTAGTATTTCGGCGGCGGATGCCGCGCCTGGAGGTATGGACGCTGTACTCATGAATCGACTACTCCAATCGGTGGCTGCAAGCTAGGGAGCGGGGATTATAACGATGGGTAGTGCGGGGAGATAGGTGCAGCTTTTCGGGTTCTCAACCAGAAGAGGTGTTATGGCAGTTCCCAGTCGAAACGGAACTCTACATCGTCTACCTGAACAGGACTGTTAAGCACGATTCTTGGTTCAAAGCGCAGTCGCGCTGCGGCGTCCAGTGCTGATTCATCAAAAACGTTGCTGGGACTACTCTCTATGATGCGAACATTCTCCACGCCGCCGTCGACGTTAACGCTGAAAGCGACTGTTACATAACCTTCTGTACCTCGCTCACGGGCTGCCGCGGGATAATCAGGAGTGATGTAAGTCATGGGTATGAGTTCGCGAAACTCAATGTAGTCCTCGGGATCCGGCGTGGAGACCACACGTTGCGCGTCCTCTTCTTCCAGTTCAAAGCGAAACACCCAGCGCACATCATTCACCAAAGAGTTGCGGGTATTGTCAAAGCGCATACGTCGCGCCGCACTAATTGCAGCACTTTCAAAGTAATCTGCGGGCTGCGCTTGCAAGGTATCGATGCTATTGGGTACCACTGATCCATCTCTCGCCACTGAAAACTCCAACATCACCCAGCCCTCGAGATTGAGGTTTCGGGCGCGGATTGGGTAGAGAGGAGTAGGCGTATTAAAGGCAACCAGGCCATGGGTCAGGTTGGGTGGTGGTAATACGTTCAATGCTGATTCCAGATCGGTGCCTGTTCCATCAGGCGTGGAGCAACTGACCAGTATCATCGCTGGGATTATTAACCAGAGGGCGTTAGGGTGTTTCACCCCTAGAAAGTCGTGCGAACTCTCAGAGCCAATTCCATACCGCCGCCGTTGCAGTAGTCTTCGATTTCTTCAACGATACCCAGGGCAGTTGCGCCTGCGAAGCGGGTACGTTTTCGACACCATTCTGCATCGGTGATGTTGTTGGATTCCAAGCGAAAAGTGACATTGCCAAATGCGATTTTCTCCACATAGGCATTGAGTCGTGGGGCTTCAATGAATTCTTCAATGTCGTCGACGTCGATGGACAGACGCCCGGTGCTGCCATTGGAAGCATTGGAATAGTCAAAGCCGTAGGTCAATCCGTACTGCGTGACGTCATGGCGAAAACCTACATTGGTTTGCCAGCGGCCATTGCCACTCTGGCGCCGTTTGATGCCAAGGAAGGGATCTATGTATTCGGAATCACGCAAGCGTACTCCTGTGGTGAGTAGTGCATTGCGAATACCCAGAGAATCCAGCTTGGTGCTCATATCCAGATTCAGGCCATAGCGCTTACCATCACCAATGTTACCTCGCGCAGATTCCAGATCATCCGGACCTGTAGAAACATCGATCCGGTCGATATGATCTTCCACATCACGATACCAAAACTGGGAGTTCACCACACCGAGGTCGTTGGGAAGGCGCATTTCCAGATTTAACTCATAACGCCATGACTGTTCCTGGCGGATGTTGGGATTACCATCCTGGGTGTTTTGATCTTCATCGCCACCATCCACGATGGTGCTGAAGTCAGAAAAGCTGAGCTGTTCAACATCTTTGCGCACTCCCGCCCGAAGTTGCAGACTGGGAGTGATGTTGAATCGGTAGTCGACTGAGGGTCGGAAGAACTGGAAATCACGAGTGTTGCTGACATCGCCGGATTGTTCGATGCTGGACATCTCCATGACCAGAGAGCTTTCCAATGACATCCGGGGATTGATCTGCCAGTTGTGGATGGCAAAGGGTTCGTAGCGCAGTTCTTCAACAGTGGTGTTGGCATTGTCCACCTGCACTGGTACCAGATTGGCATAGTCTGCAGAACGTTCGCCGTCATCTTCGTCTAGCCCTAATCGCAGGCTGTTATCGCGAATGGTCTGTGCGCCTTCAATACCCATCTCTAATCCCTGGCCCTGGGCAACGTCGAAGGTGTAAGAAGTGCGCATGATGCGTTCACGGTCGCGACCACCGTTTTCCGTAAACAGGTTGGGGATTAAGTCATCACCTTCACGATCAAAGCGGGTGCGGGTATTGAGAGAATCACGATCATTGACGATGAAGAGTACGCGATACGTTCCCGCATTTGCGAAATCGTGTTCGAAGTCACCACCCAGTTCCCAGGCATCTCTTGAGTTTGTGTTGTCATCAAACTGAAGGCGCTCGGCGTGGTTAAGAACATCATAGATGCTACGATTGGTTCTGTCGGGCACTTCCCCGCGCGTCTCATACATGGCATTAAACTGAACGACACTACGCTCGAAGTTATAACCGAGATTAGCGCTGGTCTGAAAACCGGTTTCGTCGCGACGGCGGGATTCTCTTCGAACTTCCAGAAGCTCACCGTCCGGAGCAAAGCTGGATTCCAGACTCTCCCAGGCGCGGTAGCGGGGATCCGCATCAACACTGAGAAGATAGTTGAGATCGCCAGTCTGGCCGCTATAGGAAAACTGTCCACCTGGATCGACTGTGCCATCCTGCAAATAGTCACTGCGTAATTGCACAGTGGTACTGGAACGGGAAGGAGTATCGATTAGCACTACGTTTACTACCTGGCCGCTGCCTCGTACGTCCAATTCTTCAGAGGTGCCGCGAATAATCTCGATGTAGTCCACCTGGTCGGCAGCGATACGACTCAACTGGCTGCGACCTTCGTTGTTCTTGCCAGTAATGCGTTGACCATTGATCAGCACTTCACCGGCGCCTGAACCCAGACCTCGACCGCCGCGATTGCCTCGCAGTGCCAGGCTGATACCCGGAATACGATTAAGCATATCGTTGGCAGAGATCGGAAAAAATTCTGCAAAATAGGAGGCAGGATAGACGACAGTGGAGTCGTCGGTAGGGTCTTCTTCCTGGGAAAGCTGCGCAGCAGCCTGCGGCGACAAGGCCAGACTCAGCAGGCACAAGGCGCAGAGAAGAAACAAACAAATATGCTTTGCTCGGAGTAATCCGTGGTTTTCAACGTTCATGGTAGTAATTGGCCTGGCGTTCAGCATTCCTTGCTCGTCTTAATTGGTGCGTCGTGAGCGCCAGTAGTAGTTCTTAAGACTGAAGCTAATTATATCGACTGATTTTCTGGGACTTTGTGACATTTTGTAGGGATATAACGTGAAACTCGTCTCAATTGTGGCAATTCCATGGCAATAACGTCGGGTTTTTGGAGTTAGATGTCTTCTGACTACAAATTCCCAAGTTTTGTGAGCTTACGGTGACTGTGATTGCAGCGACTGGACCTGCTTGCCGATGTCAAAAAGGATAGACTTGAAAAGTCAGATGCAGCCAATAAACTGAATCCCGTGAACGACCCCCGAGCTCCCGTACTTCTCTTTCCCACTCACTATCTGGGCAATTTCATTCTGGGTCTACCCTGGGTAGTCAGTGTCTTACGTAAGCATCCGGAAGCGTTGGTAGTGCTGGATTCGCAGTTCGAAGCTCTGGCTCGACTGGTACTGGAGGAAGAAGCCAATTTACTGCTTTACCCGCGCAAGCAAATCTCCAAAGGGGAGCGGTTCTTTAGTCGGCTTTCCTATTACTGGGGATTTATTCGAGCGCTAAGGCGGCATCGCAGCCATACCTTGCTGGACCTGGAAGGAGAGCGCTTTACTGGCGTGCTGGCCTGGCTCAGCGGTTGTGCACAGCGCGTTGGCCCAACCGGTAAACGGGCTGAAACTTTTTATACCGATATTCGAGATCTCAACTACCAGAATCATCGCTTCAATGCCTTTGGGGAAATCGTTGAGGGTTTTACCGATGGTACACAGCCTGAAAGCGGGTTCGATTTTCTGATCGATCAGGGCAGTCATGACTTTGTCACGGAACTGTTGCGAGAATGTGACCCCAACCAACCTATCGTGGCGATTCATCCAGGCGCGAGTGTGTCCTACAAGCTATGGCCACGCGCCCATTTCGTCGAACTGGTTCGACTACTGGACAATAAAGGGTGCCAGGTTGTCTGGGTAGGTGCGGGCGAGATGGATAGCGAGATCATTCAGGACATCTCCAGGCAATTGGGTGAGCTTGAAACTATTAGCCTTTGCAACCGTCTAAGTTTCGTACAGCTAACTGCATTGTATACCCGTTGTGCGCTTTTTATTGGCGGCGATAGCGGGCCGATGCATCTGGCTGCTTCGACAGGGTTGCCGGTGTTTGCGCTGTTTGGCCCCAGTGACGAAGCCATATGGGCGCCGCTGGGTGACAATGCACATCTGGTAAGAAGTGCTGAGCCTTGCGGAGAGCATTGTAATGCTTTCCGCTGTGACTATGAGTATCGATGTATGCAAACACTATCGCCAGCAGAAGTGGTAACCGAAGTTGAAGAAAAGTTACCGAATCTCAAGCCTGTTCCAGGACCGGCGGTAGAGCCAGCAGCTCCATCCATCGGATACAAGAAACTACCAGTTAGTGCTTATATCATCACGCTGAATGAGGCGGAGAACATTGGTGCCTGTCTTGATCGTTTGGTGGAATTCGACGAAGTCATTCTGGTTGATAGTGGCAGCACTGATGGTACAGTGGAGTTGGCTAACCACTATGAAAATGTGAAGAGCTCATTCAATGAATGGAATGGCTTCAGTGCGCAAAAATCCCATGCACTGAGCCTCTGTAGTAACGAATGGGTGCTGAATGTGGATGCCGATGAAATCCTGACCGATGCCTATATCGACGAAGTGAGCAGAGTCGTTACAGAGGACAAGGTCGATGCTTTGGAATCAGCTCGCGTGCTGCGACGCTGGGGTACTGAACCGAGAAGTTTTGAAAAGAGCGATCGTCTGATTCGCCTGTTTCGCAAAAGTGCCGGTAGCTATAAGCCGCGCAGAGTACACGAGTGCATTACCATCAATGGCGTAGTCGAAAAGACGGACGCCACGATTGAACACTTTGAAAACCTGACCTACACCCAGCGCATCGACAAGGCGAATCGCTATAGTCAGGCGCGAGCCGAAGACAAATTTGAGAAGGGTGCCCGCGGCTCGGTTTTCATCCTGATATTCATCTTTCCGGTTTCCTTTATTCAATCGTACATTTTTAAAGGCAACTTTCTTGATGGGGTAGATGGCTTGCTGAGCAGTATGAATACCGCTTACTACAAGTTCATGAAGTATGCAAAGTTGTGGGAACTCAACAAAGGAAGAACACGAAGGTAGCAGATCGCCAAGCCCTATAAAGTAGCTGTTGCTGAAGTGGAAAAAGCTTCTATTGCCTTTTCCGCTTTGAACTCGCAAGGAAGAACGCGAAGATAGCGGATTGGCAGGGTCTATAAAGTGGCTGTTGCTGAAGTGGAAAACACTCTTATTGTCTTTCCCACTCTGAATTTGCGGGGAAGAACACGAAGGTAGCTGTTAGTCCTCCTGCTACCTGGTCATTGCAAAACTCGGAATGGAGGTTTGTTGGCAATAGAAACGGGAGCAGAGTCTTTCTGTACCCGTCTTTACTCTCAGGTCGCATATTGCTTCTGTTAAACCGATTCGTCACAAAACTCTTCAGTGATAGATTTAATCTATTATCAAATTTTACCTATCCCAATATTCCTCAACTGCAAATCTCTCTAATCTAAACGGCTTTACGCCTCGACTAGGGAGAAAGGAATGGCAACGATAAACCATATATTGGTTCCTACAGATGGATCGGAAGGATCGCTGAATGCGGCAAGATTTGCGGGGCCATTGGCGAATGCCTTTGCTGCAAAAGTTAGCGTGTTGATGGTGCAGGGAGATGACACTCTGGTCGCCCAGGCCTGGGGCTATGGGAACTTTCCCTTTGACTCACCCGATGGCATGAAAACTGTTGAAGAAATAAGAGCAGCCTTGGAACAGCACGTCAAACAGAATGAGTTACAGGATACTTCTCAGGCCTTGGGCACTCTCGATCTTGATCCGGAGATCGTGTCGGCGTGGGGTCATCCATCTGAAGAGATACTCAAGTTCGCAGACGAAAATGATGTTGATCTAATCGTAATCGGCTCTCACGGGCGTTCCGCGTTGAAACGCGCATTTTTGGGGAGTGTAAGCCAGGCTGTGGCAAACCAGGCAAGCTGTCCTGTGACTATTGTAAAGTAGCGGGCAGATTCGGAGTGTGCTCAGTCGGGTCAAGGTTTCAGCGTTTGATTTCGGCAGGCAGGGATTGCAGATAGTCGCCGATTTGGGTTTCTATTTGATCTTCGTTGATGTCGAGTAACTGCAAAACGTTGCGCAGTATCATCAGGCTCGATTCGAGCAGCTCTGGAAACACATGATTAGCTCCCAGCGAGATTAGCTCGTCATAGTGCGTGTGGTTTTGACATCTGACGATCATTGGTACGTTGGCATTCTTTTGTCGAATGCGGGTAATTGCAGATTTGCCTTCTTCGATTGATTTGAATGTGAGCACCACCAGTTTTGCCGAAGAGAGGTGACACAGATTCAGGATCTCTACGTTGTTGCTGTCGCCATAAATGATGTTAACTCCGCGCTTGCGATACTTCTCTACGATTTCGATGTCCCGTTCGATGGCTACATAGCTGATGTCATTCTTATCGAGAGATTCTGCTAACAGAGATCCAAGTCGACCGTAACCACCAATGATCACGTGGTTTTCCAGGTGAAGGTTGATTGGCAGTTTTTTAGTTGATTTTGAGTCGGCAGGGAACAGCCCGCGAGCCAGTGTGGCTGCGTGCCGAATCAGGAACGGACTCACCATCATGCTGAAGATGGCAATCAAGATAATGATCGATGCCTGATCTGGAGGCACTACCTGGTTGGTGATGGCCAGGGCCATCAGGGCGAGGCCGAATTCTCCAGCCTGAGCGAGATCGAATCCTACTGTCGCAGAATCGCGCCAGGAATACCCAAGAAAGCGCACTACAGCAGCTACTGCAACGCCTTTCACCAGTATCAAACCAACAGTAAACAGCAAGATGCGGGGCCAGAAATCAACCAGCAAACCAATGTCCAGATTCATGCCGATGGTGACGAAAAACAGACCTAGCAAAATGTCCTTGAATGGTCGGATGTCGTTTTCGATTTGATACTTGGTGGGGCCCTCGCCCAGCATCATGCCGATGACGAATGCTCCCAGAGTCATCGATAAATGAAAAGTGTGTGTGAGCCATGCTGCAAGCAGAACAATGACAAGTGTGGTGAGTACGAAAATTTCACTGGAATTGCTTTTACTGACTTCGCTGTAGATCGGTGGCAGGATCCACAGTCCCACCGCGAGCAGGATGACAATCAGCAGCGCACTATTAAAAATTGCTGTGGCTATAGCTGGCAGCAGACCACCATCACCTTCCGCGCCTAGTACTGGAACCAGTATCAGGAACAGCACTGCCACCAGGTCCTGCAGTAATAAGACACCGACTGAGATTTGTCCGTGCAGGCTGTGCAGTTGTCGATTGTTGGAGAGCTCGCGTGTGACGATTGCTGTTGAAGACAGTGCCAGGCTGCCCGCAATAATGAATGCTGCACCGAAACTGGTTCCCGTAAAGTATACAGCGGAGAAAAAGACGACGGTGCAGACGGCGACTTGAAAACTGCCCACGCCAAAAACAGCGAAGCGCATGTTCAGCATCTTCTTGAGGCTGAATTCCAGACCTAGAGCAAACAGTAGAAACACCACGCCAAACTCGGCGATAAAACTGAACTGCTCGGGGCTGCCGATTAAGGCAAATCCTGATGGGCCGATGGCGGCACCAACCACAATGTATGCCACGATGGTGGCCATATTCAGACGTCGCAACAACAGGACGCCGACCAGTGACAACGAGAGGATTATGATGTACTGCTGAAACAGTTCTTCAGACATAAGCCTGTTTTTAGCCGTGGGTACGATGGAGATTATATGTCGATGACACGATTCTTATTAGTAGTTTCGTCCGGTACCAACATAGACTTGATTGAGCGCAAAGACTGACTCAAAAACCCACACAGCCTGCAGCTTATTGCCCAAGCCTGGTATTTGGATAAATTTCAGGTAAGCAACAAGGCAGCAGTGAGTGCGCGAAGCACTACTGCCTTGTTAGATTTCTGCATTCAGAGAGAAGTTTCGTAGCGGGAAAACTTGTCTGCGTAATCGCTACCGGGTTCGGCGATAACACTGGTGAGATTGGTTCTATCATCCAGGTTGACTTTGAGGAAGGCCAGCACGAAACGCGCCAATGTCGCTTTTTCTGCGCCGGAGTTGGTTGGGAAAGCATGATCACCTTCTGTCAGCTCCATATAGATTTTGTTACTGCCCACAGAGTCGTACACTAATTTTGCGTGCTCAGCAGGTGCAGCTACCTCGTCCGTAGCGCTGGCGATAACTAACGCGGGTGCGCTCACATTGCTGTAGTCACCGCTGAAAGACTGCCCGGGTTCGCAACAGTATAGCGCCAGGGGAACGACTGCCTGGATGGAATCACCCAACTCCGCGGCAGCGGCTAAGGAGGCGCCACCTCCCATGGAATGTCCCATGATCGCAATTTTGTCGGGGTCGATTTTGTTGTTTACCGGTGCGTCTGCATTCTGGTTCTCGGATTTAATGAAATCAACTGCAGCGATCAAAGCGTCGGCGCGGGCGGCCAGGCTGTCTGTTGGAGAATTCGTTTCCAGGATAAAGACCGAGTAACCGAGAGAGGCCAGAGCTGGCCCCCACCATTCGTAGGCGGTCGCCGGAGCGCGAAAGCCTGGCACGAATGCAATGGCGCCATTGGGCGGATCGAAACTCAGGGTGAGAGGGTAGAACACCATAGCAGCTGCGAACTCATCCAGACTCACTTGGGGTTCATAAGTTCGAACCTCATAGATGCGCTCGTCGAATTCTCTCCCAGCAGCCATACCTACCTGGCGTCCTTCGGGGCGGTAGCGTCCCTGACTGTTATCTTGCGCGTAGCTGCCTCCTGGAAACACCAGCAAACTCAATACCAGTGCAACTAGCAATCCGAAGGTCCAATGGACATTTGGTCTGGGCAATGTCATGTCGTGATACCTCTTCCGTACTCTCGTTTTTGTTGGTTGGTGGCGGTCGTGCCAGCGTGGGTCAGTTTACAATCCAGTCTCTCGTCTCTGCCATCCAATATAGCAGAGGACATTAGGCAGAGAAACCAACTCCCGTGCTGCTGGAATGAGTGCAAAGCGCCGGATATTCTGGTTCCCGCCCAATTGGACCTCGTTGGTGAGAGGCTTTATGCTTCGGCATTCCAGTACAAGAGGTAAGGTCGAAAATGAAGCACCCCAAGCATAGCTGCAGAGTTTGGAACGACAGGCCCGGAACGGTTTTATTCGCGTTCCTGATTCTGTTTACCAACGGCACGATGTTGGCCCAGGAATTGGGCGACCATCAGTACACATCAGAGTCTATTCAGGCAGGGTTGCGTGTCTATTCGCGGGAATGTGCGCTGTGCCATGGTCCAGCAGGTGATCTGGTGAGTGGCATCAATCTGGCGCGGGGAGAGTTTCGCACCGCCAGTTCCGATGATGATTTGCGTAGCGTAATAACAGAAGGTCGTGCTCAGGGCCAGATGCCAGCGTTTGCCCTGAGAGAGGAAGAATTGAGCGGGGTCATCGCCTACATTCGTGCAGGTCTCGACCCAGATGGCGTGGCTGTGCGCATTGGCGACCCGGTACGAGGCAAAGCCTTGTTCGAAGGCAGAGGTGAGTGTGCTGATTGCCATCGGGTGAATGGTGTAGGGCCACGCACGGCGCCTGATCTAAGTGAAATAGGCGTGATGCGATCGCCTGTGAGCCTGCAACTCAACCTTATAGATCCGGGGGCAGCAATCTTGCCTATCAACCGACCAGTCAGAATCGTAACTCGCAACGAAGAAACGATTACTGGCAGAAGACTCAATGAAGACACCTATACGGTACAGTTAATCGATTCAGAAGAACGCCTGCGTTCTCTGCAGAAGTCAGATCTGGTCACTTACGAAATTAGTGATCAGCCAAGTAAGCAGCCGACCAGCCTTAGCTCTGATGAGGTCGCGGATGTGATCGGTTATTTGCTGACCTTGAGAGGAGCCCCTTAATGAAAAAGTTAATCAAACTCATTTCCTCTCTGGTATTCGCCACTGCATTCATTGCACCTTTGCATGCCCAGGTGTCATACCAACGAATTCTCAACGCGGCTGAAGAACCGCATAACTGGCTTACCTACAATGGCGGTTACATGAGTCAGCGATTCAGTCTGCTGGATCAGATTAATTCAGACAATGTGGGAGACCTGGAACTTAAGTGGGTATTGCAAAATCAAGTGTTCGGCGCCTGGCAATCAAATCCCATCGTTGTAGATGGCGTTATGTATGTGACTGAACGCCCGAATAGTGTGATGGCGGTCGATGCAGTTACCGGTCGCGTATTCTGGAAATATGTACATACCAATGATGAGCGGGCAAGGGTTTGCTGCGGAGCCAATAATCGAGGTGTTGCGGTTCTTGGCGATAAAGTTTTCATGGGTACACTGGATGCGAATCTAGTTGCACTGGATCGAATTAATGGTCAGCGATTGTGGCAGGTTGAAGTTGGCGATGTTGGTCTTGCCTATTCCGTCACCATGGCTCCATTGGCTGTTAAAGACAAAGTCATCGTTGGCGTTGGGGGTGGAGAATTTGGCATTCGAGGATATGTCGCAGCTTATTATGCTGAGACTGGCGAACAAGCCTGGAAGACATACACGATACCAGGACCAGGCGAGCCTGGCCATGACACCTGGCAAGATGATGACTGGATGTATGGTGGTGCGCCGGTATGGATTACTGGTTCTTTCGATGTCGAGCAGAATCTGACCTTTTGGGGTGTAGGCAATCCTGGTCCCGATTGGAATAACGCACAACGACCTGGGGACAACCTGTATTCCGATTCGGTAATCGCGTTGGATGTGGATACCGGGGAAATGCAGTGGTACTTCCAGTTCACACCCAACGACCCCTATGACTACGATGCAGTGCAAGTGCCTGTATTGGCTGATATCGAGTGGAATGGAACGCCAACCAAGGTGATGATGTGGGCAAATCGTAATGGCTATTTCTATGTATTGGATCGCACAACAGGAGAGTGTTTGGTCGGTAAACCCTATGTGCGGGTGAACTGGTCGAGTGGCCTCGATGAAAACTGTCGGCCAATGATTACGCCACAACCCGATGGCATGCCAACCTATCCGGGCAACCAGGGTGGTACCAACTGGTATCCACCTTCCTTCAGTCCCCGCACCGGTTTGTTTTATTTTGCTGCCTGGGAAGATTACGCCACCATCTACTATTCAGAGGAGCAGGAGTATGAACCCGGTCGCGCTTTTCTTGGTGGGGGTTTTTCTGTCCTGGCTCCATCACCTGGTGCTCCTACTATAGGCATCGGCCGCACCAATCCCATCAACAACTGGACCAGTGAAGTAGGGCATGGTTCCTTAAAAGCCATGGACCCCAATACTGGTGAAGAAGTCTGGGAGTTCGAGCAGTACGATGTGAGTGACAGTGGCATGTTAACCACCGCCACGGATTTGTTGATCACCGGTGGTCGCGAGGGTTATTTCCATGTGCTGGATGCCACCAACGGCGAGTTGCTTTATTACAAGAACCTCGGTGGTCAGATTGTTATGGCGCCAGTGACTTACATGGTCGATGGTGTGCAGTATGTTTCCATCATATCAGGCAATAGCCTGTTTACATTCGCATTGAAGGAATAGCAATTCATCGTGAATCTCTCCGACACCCGGGTAAACACCATTGCTCATCTCATCACCGTGCTGTCGGTGCTGGCGGGTGTCGGCTTTGTTATCTGGGAGTTGGAGCAGAATAGGGAGTTGGTGCGTTTGGAAATGTTTAGTGAAGGCACCATCGCCAACCGCGAAAGCACACTCTCACAAGCAGGGGAGAATCCTGCTGTGGTGCTGGCTAAAGCCTGTGAGGCTACGGAGACGCTTACCGTTGAAGATATGATCGTTTTGGATTTCGTGTTTAACGAAACCATGGAAACCATCAATCGGATGCGCTTGCTGGAGCAAGGCTTGTATCCAGCCAATGCGTGGCAAGGTCTGTTGCTGGAGTCCCGTTTCAGTTTTATTTTTTCCATGCCAGCAGGTCGCGCCTGGTGGGCGGAAAGAGATACCCCGGCTGTGATTAAGGAACCTGTCGATGCATTTCTTGCTACGCTGGGCCCACCGAATTGTGCTGAGCGCTATGCGACGATAAAACAACGCGCTATCGCCTTGGATAAAGGTAGTCGTTAGTCGCGTTGTCTATATGTCCTGGCATGAGCGAATCGAACTAGAGAAATCCTGCAGTGACTGACTCACCCTGGGATCGAACCAATCCTTTTACCATTGATGTTCGGGCCGATGCTAAACACGTGGACGGCTATGGGCATGTTTCCACGCACAACTATGTACAGTGGATGATCGATTGTGCCTTTGCTCATTCCACCGCTTTAGGTTTGCCGGAAACAACCTGTCGCGAAATGGCAAGAGGAATGGCAGCCGTGCATTTCGATGTGGATCTGGTGGGCTCAGCCTACGAAGGTGATCTCCTGAAAGTTTCTACCTGGATCAGCAAGTCTGACGGCAAGCTACGATTGAGTCGTCACTGCCAGATTATTCACGCCGAAACCGGTCGCACTCTGGCGCGCGGTGACTTCGATTTCGTCTGTACCAATCTGGACAACGGCAGGCCGGTGAAAATGCCTCCCAGGTTCACCGAAACCTATGTGATCACAAGCGAAGAAATCGCTGGATGATGAGACAAACTTTGTCACTTTTCAATGAGTTAAAGTCCTAGGAATCCCCGGTAAAAGCTGGATAATTTGCCCTCTTGGATAATCCCGCTACTGCTTGAGGGATGCCGATCAAAAAGGATCAGCGAGGACGCTCGACTGGTCAGTTACAACTAAGGAGAAATCCATGCAAGTTTCTGATTTAAGGAGGGTTTTTGCAGCCGTCCTTATCCTGCTTAGCCCCGCATTGGTGAATGCTCAGGACAGCGTCGAGTGGTTCACGCTGGGTAATGATTATGCCCATACGCGTTTTACCCCTTCGGACGAGCTTAGCCCTGATAATTTCACTGATCTGGAAGTGGCCTGGGAATGGGATGGTGCCAGCTTTGGTGCCGTGAGTGGTCGCTCCACTCCATCCTATATCGACGGGCTGCTCTATACAGTCGCTGGTTATAACCGCCACGTGATTGCTATCGACCCCAAGACTGGGGAGACAGTCTGGTCTTATCGCGAGCCAAAAACTCCTCGTGCTGAGTACTCCATGCGCGCCGACTACGGTAAGGGTGTTGCCTTCGGCTACATCGATGGTCGTGGTGTGGTGCTGATCGTTTCACCGGGCTTCTTCCTCACTGCGCTGGATGCCAAGACCGGCATTCCATTGGAGGACTGGGGTACACCGGTACCAGTTGAAGGTTTCCCTGAAAGTGGTGTGGTGGATATGCTGAAGGATCTGGGTCATCCCTACGATCCTTATGAAGGCATTCCATTGGAAGTTGGCTACATCACTTCCTCGTCACCACCTATCGTGGTGAATGACACTATCGTTGTAGGTAACTCTGCTGAGCAGGGCTACCACCAGGCACGAATCGAGAACGTGCCAGGTGACATTCTTGGTTACGATCTGCGCACTGGTGAGTTTAAGTGGAAGTTCAACGTGATTCCCAAGCCAGGTGAGTATGGTCATGAGACTTGGGAGAATGATGCCTGGGAATGGACCGGTGATGTGTCTTCATGGGCGCCATTGTCTGCCGATCCAGAAAATGACCTGGTGTACATTCCAACTAACAGCGCCACTATCGACTACTACGGTGGTTTCCGTCCCGGCGATAATCTCTATGGTGCGTCCATCATCGCGTTGAATGCGTCGACCGGCGAACGTGCCTGGCATTTCCAGTTCGTGAAACACGAAATTTGGAACTTCGACACACCAACCGCGCCGGTGCTGATGGATCTCACTGTGGATGGTCGTGATATTCCTGCGGTAGTGCAGGCAACCAAGCAAGGCTGGTTGTATACCTTTAACCGATTGACCGGTGAGCCAGTGTGGCCGATCGAAGATCGTCCTGTACCACCTTCAATCGTCCCCGGTGAAGTATTGTCACCAACTCAGCCCCACGTGACCTGGCCTGAGCCTTACTCACTGCAAGGATTCAGTGAAGACGACATGCTGGACTTCACCCCAGAGTTGAAGGCGCAGTCTATGGAAGCGATGTCGGACTACACTATGGGTGGTCTCTTTAATCCACCTATTCATGCCGACAATCCTGAAGGTAAGTACGCAGCGATGAACTGCCCAGGTGGTGCTGGTGGCGTGAACATTACTTCGCCACCAGTGGCTGATCCCAACACCAATACTTTCTATCTGTCAGAGCATACTGCTTGCTTTGCTCTTAGATTGATCCCTGGTGAAGAAGCGGATCTGTTGTTCCCGAATTCAACCGGTGTGACTACGGCGCAATATGCAAACGGTGTTCCCGGTGCAACAGCGCGTCCACCTCGTCACCCAACCGGATTGCCAATCTGGAAGCCACCCTATAGCACAATCGTGGCATACGATATGGATACAGGTGAGAAGAAGTTCACTATTCCTACCGGTGAGACTCCCCAGCGCTATAAGGATGCCTTCGAGCGTGCAGGGGTTTCGGAAAGTGTTTATGGCAACACGGGAACTGGTGCACTGGTACCGATGGTTGTAACGCCAACCATGCTGGTTTACTCAGACACAGCCACCGACGGTACGCCTATGTTGTGGGCCCTGGATAAAGATAGTGGTGAGATTCTTGCCGAGATCGAAGCGCCAGCCCGTTCCAACTACGGTATGAGCAGCTGGACCCACGATGGTCATCAGTACATCATGCTGCAGACCAGTTCCAAGCTGACTGCGATGGCATTGCCAGCCGCACAAGCCGAGAGCGGCGCTCACTAATGTGATCGCGAAAGCACATTTATGTGCTTTCGCTCAGTCGTCGCCAATTGCTGGCGCAGAAATGTGATTCTGCTGACAATCCCACCCGGGCTGCAAGCATAGCTTGCAGCCGTTCAAGCGGCGTTCGAAGCTCTCGCTTCGAAGACACTTGCTCTCACCCTCTTATTTGCTACGCAAATGTCGGCATCCCTGTCTCAAGGCAGAACAATTTTCTAGATTGCACTAAACGAAAAAGGCGGCCATTGGCCGCCTTTTTTATTGGCGATGAATTATTGTCTTCGTGGACTAAAAAGAGAATTTTCAGAAAAACCTTCTGCAGCCATTCGAAATCGTAGTTCGAATTCATCGTCTCCGAGATCTATGATGGATAATGTTCCTACCAAGGAGAGGTTTGGTTCGGGAGACTTGATCCAGGTTCCAGTGGCGCTGCGCGAGCCGATTGATTCTGAATCCAGTTCCCATTCTTGCGATTGGATCTGCTCTGCGAAGAAATTATAGACTACATCAATCCCTTGATCTGAGGTCATCAGGCCGTCGGTCTCAATAGAGTTTCCACTCATGGACGTCCCACCAGTCATAAGTACCGGTCGTCGCTGCAGGCTCTGGGATTCAGGAATCTCCATACGCGGCAGGTACTGCCTCAAGCCAGCTCGCTGAGGCATCGCCCCCATCGATGCCTGTTGCCGCGCTATTTGTTGTTCACAACTGCCCTGCTGGCCGCTAATAATTTTCGGAACACCCGTAGAGACATATTTCCTCGTGCCATGCATGAAGTACCTGATGGTGAGGTTGCCTTGCTCATCATGACATAAGACTTCCGGGCGGCGATAACTAATGTCCTGCGGGGAAATAAAACCTACCTGTCTTGAAGGCATGTTAAACGTGGGAAATGGAATCCAATCTAATGACTCGAACGCACTTCTTATAGACTGTAACGCCTCTTCCTCGTCCAGGTCAGTTTGGAATATCACTCTTAGTGTAGACATCTGGCTGACACTGCCAACGACTTCGAATTCAGGAGGGACAGGGAATTCAGGGAATGATTCAGCAATGTCCGAATACAATTGAAATTTATCTTCCCCGTAGGTGTTAAACAAAGCCTCAACTGTTTCGAGGGGTATAGGTCCCTGAAACTCTGTATCAGCGAATGAGGACAAACTAAAAGTAAGTAATAGCAGGCAGGACAGCGCTGGTGGCTTGTGCATGTGATTATCCCTCGAACACGAAAACAGAGACGAGATCAGCTTACCTGCATTGTTGTGGGATTGTAAGCAATAAAAAAGGCGGCCATTGGCCGCCTTTGTTTATACCTGTAAGTACTATAGTTGCGGACCAGAGGCTACAAGCTTTGCCGCGGCTTCGTCATCGGTAAACTTCTCGAAGTTCTTGATAAACAAATCTGCCATCTGTCTTGCTTTTGCATCCCAGCCTGCTGAATTCGCGTAGGTATTGCGTGGATCGAGTATGGCGTCGTCTACTCCGGGTACACTGGTTGGAATAGCCAGATTGAAGTAGGGCAGATCAATAGTATCGCTGTGATCAATCGTGCCGTTCAAAATGGCGTGGATGATCGCTCTGGTTGCCCTAATTGAGATCCGCTCACCAGTACCGTTCCAGCCTGTGTTTACCAGGTAGGCGCTGGAACCGGCTGCATCCATTCGCTTCACCAGCACTTCGGCGTAGCGTTTCGGGTGTAAAGACAGGAATGCCGCACCGAAACAACTGGAGAAGGTGGGAATTGGTTTGTCAATTCCGCGTTCTGTTCCGGCCAGTTTTGCCGTGAAGCCTGACAGGAAGTGATACTGGGTCTGATCGTGAGTCAGCTTCGTCACTGGCGGCAATACACCAAAAGCATCGGCGGTTAGAAAGATCACTTGCTTGGCATGTCCACCGCGAGACGCAGGCTTTACAATATTGTCAATGTGGTAGATCGGGTAGGACACACGGGTGTTTTCTGTGCGCGAATTGTCCGCGTAATCGATCTTGCCATTCTCGTCTACTACCACATTTTCCAGCAGGGCATCACGACGAATAGCGTGATAAATGTCCGGTTCGTTTTCTTTGCTGAGATTGATGGTCTTGGCATAACAGCCGCCTTCAAAGTTGAAAACACCGTTATCGTCCCAGCCGTGTTCGTCGTCGCCAATCAATGCTCGCTCGGGGTCAGTAGACAAAGTTGTTTTGCCAGTGCCTGACAATCCGAAGAAGACCGCGGTGGAACCGTCTTCGCCAACATTGGCAGAACAATGCATTGATGCAATACCCTTTAATGGCAGCAGATAATTCATCATGGAAAACATGCCTTTCTTCATCTCACCGCCATACCAGGTGCCGCCAATGAGCTGCATTTTCTCAGTGAGATTGAAGGCGATGAAGTTCTCCGAATTCAGCCCTTGCTTTTCCCAATTGGGATTCGTGCATTTCGCGCCATTCATTACAATGAAGTCAGGTTCGAAATTCAGCAGTTGCTCAGCAGTGGGGCGGATGAACATATTCTTCACGAAGTGCGCCTGCCAGGCTACTTCGGTTATGAAGCGTACGCAAAGACGGGTGTCCTCATTGGCACCACAGTAGGCGTCCACCACATACAGCTCCTTGCCGCTTAGTTGCTCGGTAACCAGGTGCTTCAGTTCGTGCCAGACTACTTCGCCAATTGGTTTGTTGTCATTGCTGCCCTGATCAGACCACCAGACGGTGTCGCGGGTGGTGTCATCCCGTACCAGGTACTTATCTTTAGGCGAGCGACCAGTAAACTCTCCAGTATTGACTGAAACCGCACCGGATTCTGTCAGTACCGCCCGTTCATATCCCTTCAAAGCAGGATTAGTTTCATGCCGAAACAGCAATTCATAGCCCGGGTTGTAGTAAATTTTCGCGACATCGGTGATGCCGTACTGAGAAAGATCTGGATAATTTAAGATTTCTTCAGCTTGCACAATAGCTTGCAATGGAATGCTCTCCGATCGAAAAGTTCAGT
>JANQJM010000037.1 GCA_028281635.1 Pseudomonadales bacterium
GGCAGTGGCCTGATAAGCCTGCGCTTCTTTCATTTTAGTGCGGCGCAGAAAAACTCTCTGGCCCCCGGTACACAGATTCGCTGTTACGGCGAAGTCAGGCGAGGCCGCGGTGGTATGGAAATCTACCACCCTGAATACAAAGTCTTGCAGGCGGATCAGGAAGACCCGATTGCTGATCAGCTCACCGCGATCTACCCCACCACGGAAGGACTTCAACAGGGCCGATTACGTAATGTAATCAATCAGGCCCTGGATCTCCTGGAGAAATCTGAAGAGCTGATTGATTACTTGCCTCCTGCAGTGATCAAGCACTTCTCGTTACCCCCCCTCACCGAATCCATAAAGCTCATTCATCGACCTCCGATCGATGCGCCATTGAGCTGGGTTGAAGCTGGCAGCAATCCCGGTCAGCAACGACTGGCCTTTGAAGAATTGCTTTCCCATCGGCTTTGCATGCGTCGCTTTAAACGCCTCAACGAGCAGCAAGTCGCACCAGTTTTGACTAACTCAAGTGAACTAATCACAAAGTTTCAATCTTCGCTGCAGTTCGAACTGACTGAGGCACAACAACGTGCCTACTCAGAGATTGCCCAGGACCTGGCATCGGTGAGCCCTATGCTACGTCTACTGCAAGGCGACGTAGGATCAGGTAAAACTGTTGTATCCGCATTGGCTGCGTTGACGGCTATCAGTAGCAGCTATCAGGTTGCCTTAATGGCTCCCACCGAGATACTTGCCGAACAACATTACATAAATTTCACGCAGTGGCTGCAGCCATTGGGGATTCGCGTGGGTTGGTTAAGTGGCAAAACCAAAGCAACGGCTCGAAAATCCACTCTGACAGATCTTGCCAGCGGCCAGACACAGCTCATCATTGGCACCCATGCCCTGTTTCAAGAAAATGTTGAATACCAAAAACTAGGATTAGTAATAATCGATGAGCAGCATCGGTTTGGTGTCCATCAACGTCTCGCGCTGCGCGATAAGGGCGGTGTCGCTAACATCAATCCCCACCAGTTGGTAATGACGGCTACTCCTATTCCGAGAACTTTGGCAATGAGTGCTTATGCAGATTTGGATTGTTCTGTGATTGACGAGCTGCCACCGGGACGCACACCCGTGAATACTGCCCTCATTTCGAATGAACGTCGCGAAGAAGTAATCAGCCGCATAGAACAAGCCTGCAAAGAAGGTAATCAGGCCTACTGGGTGTGTACACTGATCGAAGAGTCGGAAAGTCTGCAAGCGCAAGCCGCTGAAGCGACCGCTCAACAACTCAGTGAACTGTTGCCTGATATAAAGCTTGGCCTGGCCCATGGCAGACTCAAGCCAGAACAGAAACAACTTGTAATGAACGCTTTTAAACAAGGCGATGTGCAATTGTTAGTAGCAACAACAGTCATTGAGGTAGGTGTGGATGTACCTAACGCGAGCCTGATGGTGATAGAAAATCCAGAACGACTGGGCATGGCCCAGCTTCACCAGCTACGCGGTCGAGTTGGTCGAGGCGCAATTCAAAGTCACTGTATTCTTCTCTACCAGACGCCATTGTCCAATAACGGTAAACAACGCCTGTCAGTACTAAGAGAGAGTACTGATGGCTTCTACATCGCAGAAAAAGATTTGGAGCTGCGGGGACCGGGACAAGTTCTGGGAACGCAACAGACGGGCCTAATGACTTTCAGAGTTGCAGACATAGGGCGGGACGCTACCTTGCTGGACGATGTAAAGCTCGCGTCGGATGAAATTCTGCAAAACGCTCCTCAAGTAATCGATCCACTCATCGAGCGCTGGATTGGTGATCGCTTGAATTTCATTAACGCCTAACTTTCCCGCGACTTTCCAGCGTTGTGACTTCCAGGCAAACCTTTTATGCTACGCGCTCGATAGTCACGTCCATACTCTTGCCCTATGTCTAAACCGGGAACCCTCTGGTCTGATCTGGAGAAAAAGTTTCGAGCCAGGTTTCCGGAATTTTCAGCGAAGCTTCCCGCCTTCATCGAGCTGACACGCTTCGATCGACCCATCGGAATCTTTCTCCTGCTTTGGCCAACCATCGGTGCCCTGTGGATCGCGGCAGAAGGTTTTCCCGATCTGGATTTGTTCCTGATTTTTGTGCTCGGCACAACCGTAATGCGTGCGGCGGGCTGCGCAGTTAATGATTTTGCGGACCACAAAATAGATGGCCATGTAAGCCGTACCGAGAAACGCCCGTTAGCGCGCGGCGCTCTGACGCGGCGTGATGCCTTTGCCTGCTTTCTGTTCTTGTCAGCTATTGGCTTTGTATTGGTTTTGTTTACCAACACGCTCACGATTCAACTGGCGTTCGGCGCCATCATCGTTGTTGCAGTCTATCCCTTCATGAAGCGCTTTACTAACTTGCCACAGGTGGTGCTTGGTGTGGCCTTTTCCTGGGGCATACTGATGGCCTTCAGCGCCCAAACCGAATCCATACCTTCGGCAGCCTTTCTACTTTTTGTCGCGAACGCTTTATGGACAGTCGCCTATGACACCGAATATGCAATGGTGGATCGGGAATTCGATAAAGAAATAGGGGTCAAGTCTACCGCAATACTCTTTGGCGAGGCCGACAAGTTGATAATTGGATCACTGCAGGCCATGTTCATCATCGCCATGTGGTTAGCCGGTAATCGATTTGAACTAACTACGCCCTATTACCTGAGCCTGATTGCTGCGTCTGGTCTTCTGACCTACCAACAATTCCTCATCAAAGACCGCACCCCAGGATTCTGCTTCCGCGCCTTCCTCAACAACAACTGGGTAGGCGCCGTGATCTTTCTGGGAATTTTTCTGAGTTATTTATAGAAAGAAAAAGCGATCCCATTCGAAGGGATGGGATATCGAGGTTGTCTCTGGTGTGTGCCTGGTGAGGCAAAAGTGTGCGCGAAAGCGGAGCGTACACGGCCAGTACGTGAGCATTTCGCGCACACTTTTAACGAAGCCAGGTGCCGCCAGAGACGACCGTCAGCCAGTAAAAGCTTGGATACCTGTCTGGGCCCTACCTAGTATAAGAGCGTGGATGTCTTGGGTACCCTCATAGGTGTTAACCACTTCCAAATTCTGCGCATGCCGCATCACTGGATATTCATCTGAAATCCCATTGCCACCCAGCATATCTCGCGCTTCGCGAGCGGCATCCAGGGCCTTGAGACAAGAGTTACGCTTAAGCAATGAGATCAATGGCGGAGCGAGTTTGCCCTGATCTCGAAGCCGTGATCCTTGCAGACAACCCTGCAGCCCGATGGCGATATCGGTCTGCATCTGCGCGAGCTTCTTCTGGATGATCTGATTCGCTGCCAGCGGTCGTCGGAATTGTTTGCGATCCAGGGTGTACTGCAAAGCGGCATGCCAACAAGTCTCAGCCGCACCCAGCGCACCCCAGGCAATTCCCAAACGTGCTGAATTCAGGCAGCTGAATGGCCCATTCAGTCCCTGCGCCAGTGGCAGTTTATTTTCTTCAGGAACAAACACCTCATCCATCACTATCTCGCCGGTGATGGAAGCGCGCAGCGCCAGCTTGCCTTCGATCTTGGGTGCGCTGAGGCCTTCCATGCCTTTATCCAGGATGAAACCGCGGATTACGCCATCGTCATCCTTAGCCCAGACCACGAAGACATCGGATATTGGTGAGTTGGAGATCCAGTTTTTGGCACCACTCAGGCTATAGCCACCACTTACGGACTTGGCCCGGGTATTCATGGATCCAGGGTCGGACCCGTGGTCGGGTTCGGTCAATCCAAAACAGCCTATGAACTCGCCGCTGGCCAGCTTGGGAAGGTACTTTTGCTTCTGCTCTTCACTGCCAAAGGTATTGATGGGGTGCATCACCAGGCTGGACTGTACGGACATCATGGAACGATAGCCAGAATCTACCGCCTCTATCTCGCGGGCTATCAGCCCGTAGCAGACATAATTCATGCCAGCACAGCCATAGCCTTCGATCATCGGGCCCAACAGTCCCAGCTCGCCCATTTCTCGAAAAATAGCAGGGTCGGTTTCCTCATTGCGATAGGCTTCGCGCACCCGGGGCAGCAGCTTGTTTTGTGCATACTGCCTGGCGGTGTCTCGCACCATTCTTTCTTCTTCGCTGAGCTGTTCTTCCAGCAAAAAAGGATCTTGCCAATTGAAAGCAACGTCGTCTGATCGTACCGACATTCTGTTCTCCCGAGTAACTGTTGGAGTTTAGCCTGTGGGGCACAGGGGCGCGTATTCTAGCAAAAACCGGCATTGTTCTCTAAAAGTGACGATACACCAAAATTCTGAGGGCCCTGCTTAGCCAAACGCGATAAAATACCCGCGCAATGGACGTATCCCACATTCTCGACTCTCTCAACGAACAACAACGCAACGCAGTCGCAAGCCCAGCTCATAATCTGTTGGTGCTGGCTGGCGCCGGTAGTGGCAAAACCCGGGTGCTGGTGCACCGGGTAGCCTGGCTAATTGAAGCCGAAAATGTCTCTCCCTTCGCCATTCTGGCTGTGACCTTCACCAATAAAGCCGCGAGAGAAATGCGTGGCCGGATTGAGGAACTGGTCAGTCAATCCTATGGCGGCATGTGGGTAGGAACATTTCATGGTTTGGCTCACCGTCTGCTACGGAGTCATTGGCAGGAAGCCGGACTAGCCGAGGATTTCCATATTCTCGATGCGGATGACCAGCTGCGACTCATCAAACGTCTTTGCAAATCCATGCGCATCGATGAGGAGCGCTGGCCAGCTAAACAGTGTCAATGGTATATCAATGCTCAGAAAGACGAAGGTTTACGGGCCGACAATATCGAGCACTTCAACGATGACTACACCAAAACCATGCTGGAAGTGTACAAAGCTTATGAAGAGGCTTGCGACCGTGGCGGCATGATCGACTTCGGTGAGATATTGCTCCGGGCTCACGAATTGTGGCTGAACAATCCTCAGATACTGCAGCACTATCAGAAACGATTTCAATATATCCTAGTGGACGAATTTCAGGATACCAATACCATTCAATATGCCTGGCTGCGGGTTCTGGCAGGAGCTAACAATCAGTTAATGGTTGTTGGAGATGATGATCAATCGATTTATGGTTGGCGCGGCGCTCGTATTGAGAACATTCAGTCATTCAATACTGATTTTGCCGACGCAGATATCGTCAGACTGGAACAGAACTATCGCTCGACCTCTACTATTCTTAACGCTGCTAACAAATTGATCGCCAACAATCAGGGCCGACTCGGTAAGAACCTTTGGACCGAAGGTGGTGAAGGCGAACAGATCAGTTTGTACGAAGCATTCAATGAGCAGGACGAGGCCAGGTTTATAGTCGATCGGCTGCAAGACTGGAGCAATGGGGGCAATCGTCGCTCCGATGCGGCGGTTTTGTATCGGTCTAACGCGCAGTCGAGAGAGCTTGAAGACGCCTTGTTGCGAGTGGGAATGCCCTATCGCATCTATGGAGGCCATCGCTTCTACGAGCGACTGGAAATCAAAAACGCCCTCTCCTATCTACGACTGTTGATCAATCGTCATGATGATACGGCTGTCGAACGCATCATCAATGTCCCTGTTCGTGGAATCGGGGGACGAACCATCGAAACAATCCGACAAGTTGCGCGCGAACATAACTGCTCACTCTGGCAAGCCTGTGTCGAATGCGTAAATCAATCTCTGTTAACGGCCCGAGCAGCGAACGCTGTGCTGGCGTTTTTACAACTCATCGACGACATGGCGAAAGCTTGTAGCGAACTCGAACTGCATGAAAAAGCGGAATACGTTATCCAGCACTCCGGACTGATTGGTCATCATGAGAAAGAGGGTGGGGAAAAAGCGCGGGCCCGTATCGAGAACCTGGATGAACTGGTCACAGCTACCAGCAGCTTCGATGAACCTAATATCGAAGAAGAGATCGACCTCAAGTCAAATACCTTATTGGCTGCATTTCTGGATCAGGCCTCGCTGGATGCAGGAGATACTCAGGCTGATGAAACCGATGATGCTGTGCAACTCATGACCTTGCACTCTGCCAAGGGCCTGGAGTTCCAACTGGTTTTTCTGGCAGGCATGGAGGAAGGACTATTTCCTCACAAAATGTCTATGGACAACCTGGCTGGCCTGGAAGAAGAACGACGCCTGTGTTATGTCGGCATAACACGAGCCAAGAACAAGCTATATCTTAGCCATGCAGAATCAAGAAGGATGCATGGGGATGTGAACTTATGCAGGCCTTCTCGTTTCATCAAGGAGATTCCCAAAGAACTGGTTGATGAAATCAGGCTGAAGACCACTATTAACAGGACCGCCCCAGCTTTTGGCCAGAACGGAAAGTCATTGGGCAAGTCTTTTAGCAAGGAAGCAGAAGTTCCAGACACTGAAATTTCCCTGGGCCAGCGGGTTGCGCATGGTAAATTCGGTGAAGGCGTGGTTTTAAACTACGAAGGAACAGGCAGCAATGCCCGGGTCCAGGTAAACTTCGATGCGGTGGGAAGCAAGTGGTTGGTACTTTCTTACGCCAAACTGGAAGTACTAAACTAGTCAGTTACAAATACAGAAAGAGCAAGATTATGCAACTTCGTACTCAAGAAAATCCTGGCTCCAAGCACTTGATGCTTTGCCTTTTCGCCCTTTTCCTCACAGCCTGTGGTGAAGAACAGGTTGCTTCCTCTGGTTCCAGCCAACCGGTAGCAGAGCAAGAAGTCTATGAGTGGAAGATGATTACTTCCTGGCCGAAGAATTTACCCGCTCTTGGCACCTCCCCGGAATACTTTGCCGATATCGTAGAAACCATGAGCAACGGACGTATGCAAATTCGCGTCTATGGTGCCAATGAACTGGTTGGAGGCCTGGAAGTCTTCGATGCGGTATCGCAAGGTGTTGCCGAAATAGGACATACAGGCGCCTACTATTGGCAAGGAAAGATACCTGGCACCCCTTTCTTTTCATCGATTCCCTTTGGAATGACCAGCTATGAACAGGATGCATGGCTTCGTTTTGGTGGCGGCAACGAGTTGTGGCGAGAAATCTACGCACCCTTTAACTTGATACCGGCTAGAGGTGGCAACTCAGGCACCCAGATGTTTGGCTGGTTTAATAAAGAAATCAACTCTCTTGAAGATCTGCAAGGACTGAAAATGCGCATTCCAAGCCTGGGCGGTGAGGTGTTTCGCCGGGCCGGTGGCGTCCCAGTCACCATGCAAGTAAGTGAAGTATTCACTGCGCTGCAAACTGGCGCGTTGGACGCCACAGAATTTGTTAGCCCATACAACGATCTCGCCGCTGGCTATCACACTGTAGCCGATTACTATTACTACCCTGGTTGGCACGAGCCAGGCTCAACGCTGGAAACTATTTTCAACAAGGAACGCTTTGAAGCACTACCTGAAGACCTGCAGATGATCTTGATGACAGGTGCAGAAGTTATGAATCAGACCCTGCTAGATGAATTAACCGCCAAGAATAATGAAGCTCTGCGTTCCCTGGTAGAAGAACACGGTGTGGAGCTGCGCAGGTTGCCCGATGATGTATTGATCGAATTACGCCGCATCTCCGATGAAGTCGTGCGGGAGATGGCTAACGCGGACGAAGTGACCCGACGAATCTATGAATCCTGGAGTAGCTTTCGCGAAGGCGTAATGAGCTATAACAGCATCGCAGAAGAGGCGCTGATCGAGGCGCGAAAGCTGCCCGCTAACTAGCCGCTAGGCTGGCAGTGGCCGTGGTTTTCCGTTTTCGTCTATCGCAACGAAGACAAACAGCCCCTCAGCAACTTTTATTCGATCACTGTGTGACAATTGGTGCGATGTCCAGACGTCTACTGCGATGCTCACAGATGTCTTTCCTTTCTTGGTAACCCGACAATAGCAACTCACAGTTGAACCCACACTAACTGGTTTCAGAAACGTGACATTTTGAATTGCTACTGTCACTGATCTGCCCTTAGTCACCTGTTTGCTGACAATACCAGCGGCCAAATCCATCTGGGAAACCAACCATCCGCCAAAGATATCCCCATTGGCATTAGTGTCTTTGGGCATTGCCAGGGTTTGTAACGCCAGCTCACCCAGCACTTCGGATTCGGCGGGGTTCTCTGTATTCATGGAAATTCCTTTTACTGTTTAAGTAGCCCGGGTAACCAGGTGGCCAGGCCCGGCTGAAATGCAAGTAGTAATAATAACAGTAGCTGCAGGATGACGAACGGAATTACTCCACGATAGATATCGGTTGTAGCAACTTCGGCAGGCGCAACGCTGCGTAGATAAAACAAAGAAAAACCAAAGGGGGGTGTCAGAAATGACGTTTGAAGATTGATTGCAATCATCACACCTAACCAGATCGGATCCAAACCCATGCTCAACAGAACCGGACCGACCAGTGGCACCACCATAAAAGTGATTTCGATAAAGTCGAGAATGAAACCCAATAGAAAGATTACTAACATCACTATTAGCGTAGCGGTCACCACTCCACCGGGCATACTACCGAACAGGCTCTCAATCAACTCTTCACCACCGAAGCCGCGAAAGATCGATGAAAAGATGGTGGCTCCAACAAGAATGAGATACACCATCGATGTAATACGAAGTGTCTCGATAGCTACTTCGTGTACCACGACTCGATTGAGTTGGCGCCTACTCATTGCTAACAACATCGCGCCAATAGCACCCACCGATGCTGCTTCGGTAGGAGTCGCTATTCCTGCCAGTATGGATCCCAAGACTGCAACCATCAGCAGTACTGGAGGAAACAGACCCTTACCCAGGGCAAGGACGAGTTCACGAGCCAGCACTTTCTGTTGCCGTGGCGCGGAAGGCGCTGCTTCCGGATCCAGCGTGGCAACGACTAACACGTAACTGGCATAAGCACCTACTAACAACAGGCCTGGCACGATTGCTCCAGCGAACAGGTCGCCAATTGAAACGAAGTCCGGTGCGAATACACCAGCATTTAACTGCGATTGTTGGTAGGCGTTAGAGATCACCTCGCCTAATAAAACCAAACAGATTGAGGGTGGGATAATCTGTCCCAAGGTGCCGGTTGCGCACAGTGTGCCGCAGGCCAGAGAGGGTTTGTATCCTGTCTTCAACATAGAAGGCAGAGAAAGAATACCCATGGTGACCACCGTAGCACCCACTATGCCAGTACTGGCAGCTAACAACATTCCCACCAGAATCACAGATATACCGAGCCCTCCCGGTAATCTGGCAAAAACGATTTCCATGTTTTTCAGCAGGTCTTCGGCAATACGCGATTTTTCAAGCATAGAGCCCATGAATACAAACAGGGGTACCGCCAGCAGGTTTTGGTTAACCAGAATGCCATAGATTCGATTTGGGATAAGTGAAATGAAAGCGGGATCAAAGACACCTGCCAATTCGCCAAGACCAGCGAAAAGAAGTGAAACGCCAGCCAGGGTCAGAGCCACTGGATAGCCCGCCATAAGAAACAGGCACACTACAACAAACAAAATGAGAGGAAGGAACTCAACCAAAACTAGTTTTCACCTTCACCTGTATCGGAGGCATTTCTGATCTTGCGAAGAGACTTCAGAATTTCCGCCAGTCCTTGTAAAGCCAACAACAGCGGTAACAGAATCAAACAACTCTTGAGAAGATAAACGAAAGGTAATCCACTGGACTCGGCTGAACCTTCGCGAATGCGCCAGGACACTGCAACATAGTCCCAACTTGCCCAAACTATAAAACCACAGGAAACGAGCAAAAACAGTACAGCGCCGAGCAGATTGATGCTTTCTTTGATGCGCTGATCAAAGCGGTTGTAAAACACATCAACCCGGACATGGCCCTGTTCTTTCAGTGTGTAAGCAGCACCCAAAGTAAATATCAGTGCATTTAAGTACATCACCGATTCTTGCAACGCGATCGAGCCTATCTGGAAGGCGTAACGCAGAATTACAATCACTCCCATCACCAGCACCATAGCCAATGCCAGCCATGCCGACCAACGTCCAAGGCGATCATTTAGGGTGTCTATTATTGTTATTAGCTTTTGCATCATTGCCGAGACCTGCTTGAGGCAGCGCTATGATGCCACAAAGCTCCGGAATTCGCCGCGTTGGGCTTAGCGGGGCGCTACATGAAGAATACTCGCAGCAATTGATAGGTGAGAGCTATCAGGGCCAAACTCAGCACAATGAACAGGGCACCCAGCACCCACAGCCCTGACCTTCGGAGGCGAACGGAGAAACGGCGGCGCCAGCCCATGCTGGAATCTGGCTTCGGTGGGATATCCAGGAAGAGGAAGCTCAGGCTATAAAGCACCAGGCACCATAGGGCGGCGGCGACCCCTGGAATAAGCCACTGATCTGTCCCCAGCAATGGGTTCTCAATCACGCTGAGAATTACCACCGCGATACTCAATATGGTCAGTACTACCAGTATGCTACGGGCAGGACTTAAAACAGTAGCAATTCGTTGCAAGCGCTCTATCATAGCCACCCATCTTAATCTCAGCCCGCTACTTCACGCTATTTTTCCATGCAGAGCAATCCCGATACCTTAGAACTGCCGTTTCTGGCCGGCGTCGGCGCTAATGGGGACCCTGTATTCGAAAGCTTGCTGGCGGAGGCGCTACCTGATGATCCACAGCGGGTGCGTTTACTCAGGTCGCCCTTATTTGCGCGCAACCTGGCGGCTGGGGATACTCTGCGCATAATCGATCTCGAAACTGCCGAATATGAGCTGGAAAGACGCAGCGGCAATCTATGCGTGCGTGTTTTTCGTAAACACAACATAAACGAAGTAAACGATTTTCTTTCGCCGCGAATTGAGAAGCTTAGTGGGTCACTGGATCTGGATGAAGAGCGAGCGCTTGTGTATAGCATTCATGTATCTATAGGATTTGAGGCAATAGAGGCACTTCTCAATCAGGCCTGCCAATCCTACCCGGATGTGGTTTGGTATTATGGCAATGTATACGACCCAGAAGATGGCAGCACGCCATTGGGCTGGTGGGAAGATTTTGACAATCAGGAATAGGACTTATGTTAATTGTAGTATCGCCCGCTAAATCCCTGGACTATGAAAGCAAGCTGACTAAAAGAAAATTCAGCCAGCCCGAATTTCTCGACCAATCGAAAAAGCTGGTGAAAGAGCTTCGAAAGCTGCAGCCTGAAGATTTATCCTCACTGATGAACATCAGTGAAAACCTTGCTCAGGAAAACTTCGATCGTTACGCCAACTGGCACACGCCTTTCGATCTCAAGAATGCTCGACAGGCAATCTTCGCTTTTAAGGGCGATGTGTATCTTGGGCTCAAAGCCGAAGAGTTCAGCAGCAGTGACTTGAACTATGCCCAGAAGCATCTACGCATCCTTTCCGGGCTCTATGGCATCTTGAAGCCCCTGGATTTGATGCAGGCTTATCGCCTTGAGATGGGAAGACAGTTTGGCGTGAATGGCACGAAGAATCTTTATGAATTCTGGGGATCAAAACTTACTGATTCTCTGAACGCAGAACTGGCAACACAACCGAAAAATAGTCAGGTGCTTATCAATCTCGCTTCCAACGAATATTTTAGCTCTTTGCAGCCAAAGTCATTGCATGCAGAAGTTGTAACACCCCAATTCAAAGATTGGGCCAGCGGTAAATATCGGGTAATCAGCTTCTTTGCAAAAAAAGCCCGTGGCGAAATGGCTGCCTACATCATTCGCAATCGGCTCAACAAACCCGAACAACTCAAAGCTTTCGACATCGACGGCTATCGCTTTGATGAAACTGAATCATCTGCAAACAAACTTGTCTTTAAGCGAAAACAAAAACCCTAGCTTGTGGATCTACCTTTTAGCCAAGCGAGCGAGAACAATAAGCGCCCTATTCTTCAGCATCTGCAATCTGTCCTCGCAGACAGTGCCACTGTTCTGGAAGTTGGTGGTGGCACTGGCCAACACGCAGTGTTTTTTGGGGAAAATCTACCGCACATAAACTGGCAGAGCTCTGATGTGCCCGAGTATGTTGAGTCGCTCAAGCTACGTATCCAGCACGCTGCTCTGGAGAATGTCCCCACGCCAATCGCTCTCAATGTGAACAACCAGCCATGGGCTTGTGATAGATTCGATGTTGTATTCACAGCGAATTCTTTTCACATTATGTCAGCAGATTCGGTAGTCGCCTTTTTCGCTGAACTGCCAAAACACTTAAGCAATCAGGCCAAACTGATTGTCTATGGACCATTTCGCTATCACGGTGACTACACAACAGAAAGCAATGCTCGATTTGATCAGTGGTTAAAGGACCGTGATCCTCTCAGTGGCATTAGGGATTTTGAGTGGGTTGATGGGTTAGCCCAAGCTGCAGGTTTAAAATTGTCTGCAGACCACGGTATGCCGGCTAACAATCAGCTCCTGATCTGGCAGTCAAATCATCTAAACTAGACTGCGGGATCAACCTTAAAGATGTAGACGTTTTCCAGGCCTGGGCTATTCCATTGCGGATACTTTGCTACCAGCTCTTCATGAACCGCCATTCTCAGCGATTCGTCAGACACGTAGCTGAGTTGTTGGTCGTAGAGTGATTCGCCTATCTTAATGCGAACCCGGGGATCACGCATGACATTGCGGTTCCAGCCACGGTCATCAGGAAATGTGCCACCGCCGTAATAAGCTGAAAACAAATAGAAGTCGCCATTGTAGTCTGTGCAGTAAGTAGTAACGGAATGCGGTATCCCATATCGAGTGTTAGTTTGAACAAAAATTTCGATGTGGTCATCGGTGAATGACCAGTCAATGACTGGTGCCGTCACCAACTCGCCGGATAGCCACAATCCAGGGCGCTGATCTTGTGGGTTCAGCCCAACTAAACGTAGAGAGACCAGTGCCAGTACCAAGGCTGCCGCGGTGCCTAATCCGACTATCTTGAGAATTTTCATTTCTGGGCCTCCTCCTGAGCCTGTGGCTTAGTTAGTTTCAGTAACAACTTCAACCGTATTGCTGGGTCGATACCCGATCCTATGGGCTATCGCTACCAGCCTTTGATTCGCGGGAACCGTAACTGGCTCTTTGTAGACCTGCCAACGATTACTGAACTGTTCGTCTGGTTCCAATAGCTGATATCCAATCTGGGCGCCTTCGGTATCACTCGTTAACTCCACCCGACCATAGCGCCGCTGTGCCTGCGGTATAGCTGTAACTGGTTGCTGCAATTCAGGCCAAAGTGTTGCGATAAGCTCAGGTTCGGGGACCAGGCCCTGATCATCGATCTCGTCCATCCAACGCTCCAGCTCGGTTCGCAGTTCTAACAGTTTATCTTGCAACTCCGGGTCTGCAGCCAGGTTGTTTAGCTCATGGGGGTCTGCCAGAGTATCGAAAAGTTCTTCTTCCGGTTTTTCTAATCGAAACCACTGTGATTGCGCCGCATTCAATTGACCGACCCGATCGAGCCGCAGCAACTCCTGCATGATTGGCATCTGTTCCCGATAGGTAAGTGGCAAATAGTAACCTCGTTCAGGCCTGAAATTACGCAGGTATTTATAGCGCTTATCCCGTACCGCTCGTATGGTGTCGTATTCGGTATCGAAACGATCCGCTGCAGCATGGATATATTGGCGAGGTTCTGTCGTTACATAGTCGCCAATAAACGCTCTGCCGTTCACATAAGTTGGTGGTTCGATGCCCGCCAGGGACAACGCGGTTGATTTAAAGTCCACAAAACTAATGAGCTGATCATCTTCTTCCCCGGCTCGCCAGCCGTCAGGAAAACGAATGATCAAAGGTACATGGAGCCCGGAATCATAGAGTAAGCGTTTCTGCCTGGGTAAGGGGCCACCGTGATCGGTGTACCAGAACACGATGGTGTTTTCCAAAAGTCCGTCTGTTTCAAGTTGCGCTAGAACTTCCCCAACTTGTTCATCCATGGCGACGATATTGGAATACACCTGGCGCACATCTTCAGTGGCGATGTCGGAATCAGGCAAGTATGGAGGTATTGGCACGTCCAGATTTGCATCCACTCTGAGCGGATTGTCTGCTTGCGCCCATACCTGGGATTCATGGGTGATACCAAAGTTAAAGACTGAATAGAACGGCTGGCCCGGTTCGCGATTGCGCCAGTGGGCATCACTACTGCTGTCATCCCAGGCTGTGACCGCTTTTCTGAATTGATAATCTTCTTTGGCATTGTTGCTTGTGTAGTACCCAGCTTCACGAAAATACTGGCTCAACATTTTTACTTGCGGCGGCGGCACCGCTTCATAGGGAATGAGCCCCTCTACACCAAAGCCGGCGATGTTGGTTGTGCGCATATGCAAGGCACCAATTCCATTTTGATACATCCCTGTGGCAAGAGCCGCTCTGCTCGGTGCACAGACGCCAGAAGTAGAAAATGCACTGGTATAACGCACACCTTCGTTTGCCAGCCGGGAGATATTTGGTGTGGCGACGGTGTTATCGCCAAAAGGGGGAATAATTGGACTGAGATCTTCAGCGACAAGCCAAACGATGTTAGGGCGTGCTGGCAGTGCTGGACCCTGGGAGGGTTGTAATGAGTTTTCACCGCATGCCTGCAGCGACCCAATCAGCACCAGTGAAGCTATGTAACCAAGTCTTGGCATTAAGCTCATTTTTCTTTCAAAGACTCTACGGTGACCAGCATGACATAGCAGCGAATTCCTATCCAGTTTCACAGTGAGATCGCTGAAAGACACGGATTTACTGGCCTTCAACCGATTCCTGCCATTCAGATGCGGTTAAGACTGCTGCTGGCATGCTTCCTTCTAGCTCTAAGGAAATCGGAGAATCGCCATGCTCAATCAACCAGCAACTGGATGGGCCAGTGCGCTCGTTCTTATGCTGCTGACTGCTGGCTACGCATATGGTCAGTCGGCAGAGTTTGTCGATGATGTGCTAATCGTGCCCGAGGTAACGACTGCAGGCGGCGCCTTCCAGGCAGAATTTAGAGTGCTCTCCTTCCAGGAACCAGTGCGTCTGGAGCTTATTGCTTCGGCACCCGTGGAAGCATCGGGCAATTTGCTTACCGCCAGTTTCAATGAAGGCTTGTTGGTTATCCCGGAAGCTCGACTGGATGGTGTTTCCTATTGGATGGAGTTTGAACATAACGGCGACAACCGCTTCACACTCATCGACTTTGGTCCAAACCCAACGGCAAACATTCCTTTGCCCCGGCCTTTTACGCCATTTCCAGAATGGCGTCAGTTGTTAGGTTATGCCTATGACATTGGGGTAGGAGCCAATGGCGACGTGTGGGTGATCGGAACCGATCCACAACCTGGCGGCTACGGCATTTATCACATCGATGGCTTCGGTGGATTTGCTGTCGAAGGTGGTGCACTAAGGATTGATGTGGATCCATTCGGCCGGCCCTGGGTTGTCAACTTCGACCATGAAATCTATCGACTGGAGAGTAATGGCTTCTGGACGCGTATGCCCGGCTTTGCACTGGACATCGGCATTGGCGCTAATGGCGACGTTTGGGTGACTAACTTCGAAGGCGTTTACTATTGGAATGGCCTGGACTGGATAAACTTCGGTGGATCAGGCAGCCGTATCGATGTAGGACCTAATGGCCAACCCTGGGTTGTCGGATTTAGTGATCGTATCTACACCCTGGTTAACGGTTTCTGGCAACAACTTCCTGGGGAAGCCGGCGACATTGGGGTAGGGGCTGATGGTTCGGTTTGGGTTATCGGTGTTCCCAGTGATGATTTCTTCGACTTCGATGGCTTGCAAGGCATCTATCGCTGGAACGGTTTCGACTGGGATCAGGTAATCGGAGATGGTCTAGACATCAGTGTAGGGCCGGATGGGCAGCCCTGGGTGACCAATGCCTGGGGTGAGATCTGGCGAGCTATTTAAAGCAGAAATAAAAAGGCCAGCATTTGCTGGCCTTTTTATTATTGCTGTTGTTTCAATTGATCGCTTTCGCAACTTCTCTAGCCAGACCCCAACGATCGAATCCTTGTCGGCCATAGTCCAAACCGCGACGTACGATTACAAGATCATGGGAAGGCACAATTATCGTAAACTGCCCGCGATTACCATTTGTCATGTATGCGCCTTCCGGCACATCATCACGATCATCCGGTACCAGCCAGAACTGACCGCCATACATATTGCCTATTTCAGCGGTAGCCGGTGCCGGTGTACGAACAAATTCGATCCAGTCTTCTGACAGAAGGCGTTCACCATTCCAAACTCCTTCTTGCAGGTACAGTAACCCAAAACGTGCCAGGTCTCTTGCATTAGTGTAGACCTGACTGCTCAGAATAAAATCTCCAAAACGATCGGTACTAACCAATGTGTTGCGCATGCCTATCTTGTCAAGCAGTGCTCTGCGTGGAAACTCAGCGTATTCTTTCTCGCCACCAAGCGCTCGCTTCATCGCATAGACCGCTAACAGCGTGTCGTAGTTTTCATAATCCCAACGGGTACCCGGCTCTCGAATTAGCGCTCTGCTGCGAGCACCGGTGATTGAGCTGGCTCCCGCCCAGTAGGACATACCGGAACCGGTAGCGTACTCGAGTCGATTATTGTCAATTGACTGCAGGCCGCTGGACATGTTCAAGACATGGCGCAAGGTGATGTCGTTGCGGGGATCTGTCTCGGGCGAGCGAGCTTCTGGTAGCCATTCGAATCCCAGCGGCGCATCGAGTTCCATTCTGCCCTCGTCCACCAGCATACCAATCAAGGTGGAGGCGATGCTCTTGGCGGTTGACCAGGTACGCGTGCGAGTGGTCATGTCGAACCCTTCTGCATAGCGCTCATGAATTATCTCGCCTTTATATACAACCAATAGACTGATAGTTGCCTGCTCTGGCGTAGGTCTATCGAAACTCCAGTCTGAAGCAGCCTGCAAAGCAGCTGCGTCCACATTGGCAGGTAAAGGTTTCTCCTCCACCAGATCACCATCCGGCCAAGGGATCTGAGCTGGATTGCCTGGAGGGTAAGGCAGGGTTAGTTCTGGCAGGCGCTCCGCATCAGCCAGGGTTTGATCGGGGGGCAGGACAATACAGCCTATCCCCTCTCGAAACACAGCTCGCATAGTGGGCACTGCACCGGGGGCTCCAACTTCCACGGCCTGTAGTTCGTCTATGACTTTATAGTCACCACCTTTCGCGGTGCCTATCGGTTCCTGAAAGAACGCCAGCTCACGCTCGAAGACCTGTTCCAGAGTCCTGTCGGAGGTGAATAAGCCATTACACATGA
>JANQJM010000198.1 GCA_028281635.1 Pseudomonadales bacterium
TCGTCAGTTGATAAATCTTGCGCTGCGCTGACTGTTTCTGATGCGCCGCCACCGCCGCCACCGCCACCACCGCCACCACCGCCGCCACTGCTAGCAGGAATGGCATTTGTGCACGAATTTGAAAAAGCGGCTTGCACTGAGGGGGTTCCGCCGCCAGTGAATGCCAGCGTACCTAGCAGCGCATAAGCTCCTGCAAAATTCGACTCCAGTGTTGATTGATTGGAAAACTGGAAATAAGACCCTAAATCTGATGAGCTCGGGCAAACATTAGAAAAAGCAGTGAAGTTGGCGACATCAGTCTCGGCGTCGCCACGTCCTAACTCCAGAGCGGTACCGTCTGTCTGTCTCAGAAAAAGAGCGTAATCAAAATTAAGGCCTTCGCCGATGGCATTATCAATCTCATCAAATAGAACAGCGCTTGATCCTGCTAAGGTAGTTAATGCTGTCTCGACATTTAAAGTGAGTATTTCACTGGCAATGGAGATGAAGTTGTTTGTCACTGTGGCAGTAGCGGTTATCGCTCCGGTGTCGTCCCGCCCATATACTGTAATATTGCTGACCGTACCTAGAGATATAGTTCCGCTTGTGACTTGGAGAGTGAAGGTTGGAATGTAAAATTCAAGGCGCAAACCATTAGCATCCGCGTCTTCATTTACAACGAACGCGGCCCTGAACGTATAACTTCCATCAGAAGTAATTGAGCTTCTATCCAAGGAGAGACCAAAAGTTGGAATTGTTCCAGTCGCTACACCGTCAATAAGAGCAACAACGCCATCACTACCTATGGTCGCGTTAGTATCGGCGGTGCCTCCTACCAGAGGGACGTTAGCTGATCCAGACGAGGAATAGAGAGACAAATCGTTCGCCTGTATGCTTGTGGCAGCAAACAAACTGCTGTTGAGAGCAATTAGCAATCGAACTGTGTTGGACAGTCTTTTCGGTCTTTTCGGTGCGGAATTCGACATTGTTGGCCTCTATAATTTCGAATTCGAGTTCAGACTGACATAGGGGCGAACAGCACCAAATCAAAATGGGTGCTTCTGGCCAGTGAACTGATATGAATCCCAATGCCCGTCGGAGACGGACAAGTCTTATTATTACTGATCGACCAAATTTAGCATGAGTTGAAGGGTGCTAGAAACAACTTTTTGTAACTAAATCTAGAACTTAAAGCCTAGTTTGAGTCCTGCGAACCCGTAGGCAACGCTGCTAAAAGACTCGCTCAATGGATTACTGTAATGAGGCAGTTCCCCAAGGAATTGATTTGAATACAAATTCCCTGTCACGCTAAAGTGTAACCGGGGAGTAATCCAGTATGACACCTGGGCTTTCAGGGTGTGGTTGCCGGATTCTGGCTCGGTGCTGGTTGAAGCTAAAAAACTTGGGAGCGCGGAGGAAGGTTCCTCAGGAAAGCGCGTAAATTTGGAGTCTCGCAGGTCGATGTACTCATAAGTGATACTAATAGGCAGGCGCGGTATTGGTGCAAAATCCAGACTAATGCCTGCATAGAGGTAATCCTCCTCGAGATCAAAGTCCTGTTTGAATAATGCTGCGATTGATTCGGAAACGATATCGGAGTCCGTACCAGAGCTGGCGGTACTGCTGCCAAAACCACCCCAAACGCTGGCGGTACCCAGGCCAGCGACCGGAGTCGTATAAATCAATCTTGCTTGCCAACCGTTGTCATCCAATTCGTTGACAGAAAAAGTTTGTGGGTTTGTGAAACGAATATCAGCACTGCCAAGATTTATTTCATCCACCACTACATCAAAATCGTCTGACTCACTTTGGAAAGCAGATACCTGAAGTGTTAATGCACTGTGTCGATTGTTTTGGGCCAGCAGATTGCCTTGATAGATCATCCATTTGATGCCGATCTCCTGACGATTTGTGTCCAGTGAACTGTCAATATCAATCAGATTTACCGAGCTGATTGTGCCTAGATCGACCGTTAGCTCATGTTCCTGGGCGTTGGCAAAAACCGAAAGGTAGTCGGTGATGCCGTAGTAGACCTGCAGATTGGTGCCATCGAGGTCACCACTGTCGCCAGCCAGTCGTCTATTAGCAGCAAATAGATCATCCCGGTAATTGAAGATGTCCAGCGTGTCATTAACCGCACGGATGGCGCCGGAGATTTCGAACTCGCCCTTAGTAGTGGTATACGCTGAAATCTTGTCGCTGTTAATCCAACCTAGAGGTGTATCCGCTTTGAGATCAGGTGTGTAGGTGGCGAAGCCTATGATCAGGGCAGAAATCAGAAAGTGGCGAGAGTGCTTTTGGCAGACCATATAATCACCAGAATGGGTTCAACAGGAAATCTAGATCCGAAATAGGGACGGAGATAAGCGGCGTCTATTCTGTCCGTCACCAATGGAAAGTCAATGCCAAGTTTATCGGCAAAACTGCCTCAAGTTTCGTTATTAAACTCGGATAGCTATCTATAGACGTCAGATAGTTCAAAAAAGCCTCAAAACCACAATATTTAGTGTCATTCCGGGCGGTTTGAGCTAGAATCCACCGCGTAGAAACGCTGGCACAGTTGATCAGTTTTTGAGCAATTTGCTGGTATTTCGCGTTACACACCATGCCGATGGCTAGACAGAACAAGAAACACTCAGATCTCGTGCGCATCGCAATCAATTCACTCGAGAGTCATTCATGCGCCTGAAGAGCATCAAGCTAGCCGGCTTTAAATCCTTCGTCGATCCGACCACTATCAACTTCCCCTCCAATTTGTGTTCAGTCGTTGGTCCCAATGGCTGTGGTAAGTCCAATGTGATCGATGCTGTGCGCTGGGTGATGGGGGAGAGTTCCGCAAAAAACCTGCGTGGCGAGAGTATGACGGATGTCATCTTTAATGGCTCCGGTGCACGCAAGCCAGTAGGGCAAGCCACGGTGGAACTGATCTTTGACAATCATGATCACAAACTCACCGGCGAGTACGCCAACTTCAACGAAGTGTCGATCAAACGCAAAGTGGATCGAGATGCGCAATCAACTTACTACCTGAACGGATCCAAAGTCAGGCGCAAAGACATCACCGATATCTTTCTTGGCACAGGACTAGGTGCGCGCAGTTACTCAATCATCGAACAGGGAATGGTGTCGCGGCTAATCGAATCCAAGCCAGAAGAATTGCGTGTCTATATCGAAGAAGCAGCGGGTATTTCGAAATACAAAGAACGCCGCAGGGAAACTGAAAACAGAATCAAGCGCACCAAAGAAAACCTGGAACGCCTGGAAGATATTCGCGAAGAGTTAGAGCGCCAGTTGCAACATTTAAAGCGACAGTCGGTGGCGGCGGAAAAATACGGCGAATTAAAGCAGGAAGAACGACAAACCCAGGCCAATCTCAACGCCCTGCGCTGGCAGTCCCTGGATGCTGAAATCAAGGCGAATCAGGACACGATCAATCAGCTGGAGATTCAGATCGAGGCAACCACTGCTGAACAGCGCGCCATTGATGCAGACGTAGAAAAACACCTGTCTGACAATGCAGACCTCACCGATGCTCTGGGTGAGGTGCAGGCCCGTTATTACAGCATTGGCAACGACATTGCCCGACTGGAACAATCAATCGAGCACCATATTGAACGGGTTGAGCAACTCAAATTAGACCTATCCGAGACGGAAGAAGGCTGGGAGCAGACCCGGGAAGAGCTGGACATAGATCTCAGAAAAATCACACAGCTGGGCGCGGAGCTAAGAGAGCTGGAACCTAAACTGGAGCAGGCCCGGGAAGACGAAGTGGCATCTACAGAGGAGCTGGCTAAGGCTGAAACTGCTTTGCAGCACTGGCAACAGGAATGGGACGAGTTCAACAAGCGGGCCGAAGAACCTCGTCAGACTGCAGAAGTTGAGCAATCCCGTATCCAACAGTTGGAGTCCATTATCGAACGCGGACTTGAGCGCAAGCGGCGTCTGGAAGCGGAACGCAAAGAGCTCGCGGAGCTGCCTGTGGACACTGAATCGGGTTCTCTAGCTGGCGAAATTACCGTGCTGGAGAGTGAACTTGCCATGCTCAAGCAAACCGCCACGGAGCAATCATTCTCGCTTGATCAGTATCGCCAGCAACTAACCCAATGCCAGGAAGAACTGGATACAGCCAGAGGCGAATTGCAGGAAGCCCAGGGTAAGCAGGCGTCGTTGGAAGCACTGCAACAGGCTGCTTTGGGACAGGACAACCCGCAGATAAATGAATGGTTAAAAGGTCAGGGCTACGATAATCAACTAAGGCTTGCAGAAGGGTTGAGCATCGAGCCAGGTTGGGAACTGGCGGTTGAATCGGTCCTCGGCGATTCACTGCAGGCTATTTGTGTTGAAGGTCTGGATAATGTGGCAAGCGTCCTCTCGAGCCTTCCCCAGGGGAAGTTGGCATTCGTTGATGTTGCCGGGTCAGTGACCAGTGAACAGTCCTTAGGGCCACTTGCTTTGTTGCAGGGCAAAGTTGGCAGCGATTGGAATCTTGGGGGCATGCTGGAAGGCATTTTCGTAGCGGAAACGCTGCAAGAAGCCTTATCTCATCGCAGCAGTCTTGCGCAAGGTCAGTCGATAGTGACTCGAGATGGTGTGTGGCTCGGTGGCAGTTGGATTCAAGTCGCGAACATTAGCAAGCAGGATTCCATTGTGGAGCGGCGTGGCTTGATCGCTGATTTATTCAGGAAGATCAAAAGCTTGCAAGAGGAATGTGATAAACTGCAGCAGCAGAGAGACGGCTTAAGAACCCAGCTGACAGATACCGAACAAGCCAGAGATGAGTTGCAGGAGAGCTTTGCCGGCAAGAGCCAGCATTTGGGCGAACTAAAATCTCAGCACAGTGCTCAGTTGGCAAAGATTGAAGAGAGCGAAACTCGTAAGCAGCGGGTCGCTCATGATTTGGAAGAACTGACCCGGCAGCTTGCTGCTGAGGAACAGAATACCGCCGATGCCCGCGCGCGCTTGCAACAGGCGCTGGACAGTATGGCAGAGGATGTGGGAGGTCGTGAGAATCTGGAGGCTGCGAGAGATGAAGTGCGCAGCGAGTTGGCGAAATGTCGCGAACAATCCAAACACAATAAAGACCTGGTGCACGAGCTGGCACTGAAACGACAATCCCTGGAATCTCAACTACAGTCCACAAGAGAGACTATGGACCGTATGGCGAGTCAGGTTCAACGTTCTAAAGAACGCATGGAATCACTCAATGTGCAAATCGACGAATCCGATGCCCCTCTGGACACTATGCGCAGTGAACTGGAAGAGCGATTACAGACTCGATTGGAAGTTGAGAAAGAATTAGCTGCTGCCAAAGCGCGAGTTGATGAGAATGAGCATAAGATTCGTGCCCTTGAGCAGTCGCGCAGCGAAAAACAGGAACAGCTTAATTCCATTCGTGAGTCGTTGATGCAAAACAAACTCAAGTCCGAAGGTGCGACTGTTAAGCGTGAGGGGCTTCTGGACCAATTACGGGAAGCAAACTTTGAGCTCGAGAAAGTCATTGCTCAATTGCCCGAGGAGCTAACGGAGTCCGAATGTGAGCAGCAATTGGAGAAGGTGAGCAACCGCATTCAACGTCTAGGACCTATTAATCTCGCAGCCATCGACGAGTATCAGCAACAGTCTGAACGCAAGGTCTATCTGGACAAGCAAAACGAAGATCTTGAGAAAGCGCTAACCACATTACAAAACGCGATACGCAAGATCGACAAGGAAACCCGGGCCCGCTTCAAAGAAACTTTCGATAAGATCAATGGCGGGCTGCAGAGTTTGTTCCCACGAATCTTCGGTGGCGGTCATGCCTACCTCGATATGACCGGTGAAGATCTTCTCGACACTGGCGTCGCCATCATGGCGCGGCCACCCGGGAAGCGGAACAGCACCATCCATTTGTTATCCGGCGGTGAAAAGGCCATGACTGCTATCGCGCTGGTGTTCTCCATATTCCATCTGAATCCCTCACCTTTTTGTATGCTGGACGAGGTGGACGCTCCTCTGGATGATGCCAATGTTGGGCGTTATGCCAATCTGGTGAAAGAGATGTCCGCCAATGTGCAGTTCATCTTCATCACCCACAACAAGATCACCATGGAGATGGCCAATCAGCTACTTGGCGTCACCATGCATGAGCCGGGGGTTTCCCGCATTGTGGCCGTGGACATCGATGAGGCCGCAGAACTGGCAGCGATGTAAGGCAGGCATAGCTTTTTTCTAGCCTTTCAAAACTAAAGAAATTCCACTAACTGTAAGATAAACTTACTAATTTTCCGGATATTAGCGTGCTCAGCGAAGACCAACCTTCATGAGTTTTCGAGAACTTGTCATTTTGCTCTTGGGCCTGGCCATTGTGGGTGTGATCCTGCGTGGATTGTATGTCGCCCTTCAGGCCCGCCGCGGCCAAATCAAACTCGCTATCGATAAGAATATTCCCCGGGACGTTGATCTGGATGCACTGGAGATGGCGGAGCTACCCAGCGGTGGCGCTCGTGTGGTATCCCGCGGCGAAAATCAGGATGAAGCAGAGCTGTCACACGATGATCCCATCGAGCGAGCTAACGCACGCGCTGAATCAATCGCCCTGGATCGCGAAGCCGAGGCAGTGCCGGTACTGATGGACTCAGTATCGCTCGCGCACGATAAAGCGGAACAAGTGCAAGCTGACCCGATCCCATCAGATTTTTACGAAGATGATGTTGAAACGGCATCAGTGCTGGCTCCGGAGACAGACGAAGAAGAATTTGATTTAGAGGAAGTTGAGGATCGCTCGACGCCCGCGTTGGGCGAGTTCGACAATGATGAATTCGATGGCAGCCACGAAGACGAAACAGAAGAAGTCATCGAAGCAGACACTGAGCAACTAGCAGATAGTTCTGCTGAAGACGTGCTACTCGATTACCAGGCAGATACCGATGATGGTCTAGCCAGTGTACAACCTGATTACCCGGAAGACGACGTAACCGATGAAACAGATGAGGATTATGACGGCTTCGAAGGTTCAGCGGATGAGGTTATCGAGGAAGAAGACTTCGAAGAGGACGATTACTACCGGGAAGAATCAGCGGTTGAGGACAACGAGTTAGAACAAACCGCAGAATCTCAGCAGCGGTCAGAGCCTGCGTTTGATCCGGCGGCAGTAGCTGATGGCCTTGATGATTTTTCCATGACGGCTGGCGAACGCATAGGTGGTCACAGGTCGGCGCGCACCGATCTTGGTCAGCCGGAGTTGTTTGATGAAGACAGCGAAGAAGCCGAAGTGCCATCCAAACGCAGTTCGTTGTTTGGAGCAATACGCGACAAAATATCGCAAACATTGGCCGGTAGCCGTGCAGAACAGAGCGATGAGTCAGAAGACGTTGTGGAAGAAGAGGAATATGACTACGACTTTGATTCTGATATAGACGAAGAGGTTGAAGAGGTTAGTGAAGAAGTAGACGCAGAGGGCTATCAAGAGAGTTACGAAGAGCAGACAGAGTTTGAATTGCCAGACGTTGAGGAAAATGTTGAGGAAAACTTAGTAGCTGCAGCGCCGGAACCTACCGATATCCGTCAGCATCAAACCACTGCACAACCGACTGAAATTCGCCAGCAGGCGCCTGCCGCGCAACCATCGGAAGTCATCGTGATGAACGTGATGGCAAGAGAAGGTCAGGAATTCAGCGGTGATGATCTGTTGCATGCAGTCATCACTAATGGGCTGAAATTCGGTGAGATGAATATCTTTCATCAGCGCTTTGGCAACGACAGCAAAGGGCCGGTGATATTCAGTCTGGCCAACATTCTTAACCCTGGCACGTTCGACCTGAACACTATGTCAGAATTTACTACGATCGGCGTCAGCCTGTTCCTGGCCATGCCAGCACCAGGAAACAACTTCGAAGCTTTTGAGCACATGCTTGAAGTGGCACAGCATCTGTGTGATTCCCTTGACGGCGAGCTTAAAGACGATCACCGTAATATGATGACTGCTCAGACTATTGAGCATTACCGTCAACGAGTGAGAGATTTCGAGTTACGTCAGCTTAAGGCTGCTGGCAGCCGCGGCTAAATCGACTTTCCAATATTCTTCCCATGAGTATTCCTGCCAAGGTCAAACAGGAAATCGCTGAGCTTCGTCGTCAGCTCGAGTACCACAATCGCTTGTACTACACCCTGGATACACCGGAAATCCCTGACGCGGACTATGATGCGCTCTTCGATCGCCTCTCGGAACTCGAAGCTAAATATGATGCTGTCACTCCAGATTCTCCCACGCAGCGAGTCGGCGACAAGCCCCTTGACCAGTTTGAGCAGATTACCCATGAGCTGGCCATGCTGTCACTGGATAAAGTCTTTGGCGAACAGGACCTGAGAGATTTCGAGACGCGGGTATTGAAGCGCTTGGACAGCGAAGACCGTCTCGAATACAGCTGCGAACCTAAAGTTGATGGAGTTGCTGTAAGCCTCCTGTACCACGATGGTGTACTACAACGGGCAGCGACAAGAGGGGATGGCATTACGGGCGAAGACATCACTCACAATGTGCGTACAATTAACACGATCCCACTAAAACTGGATGGTAAAAAGCTCAACGGCCGGTTGGAAATACGCGGTGAAATTTTCCTGGGGAAAGATGGCTTCGAACGTCTGAACCGGCGCGCAAAAAAAGAGGGCAGCAAAGTTTTTGTGAATCCCCGCAATACCGCTGCAGGTGCCGTTCGGCAATTGGATTCACGCAAAGCTGCACGTATCCCATTGCAGATGTACTGTTACAGTGTCGGCATCGTTGATTCTATTCCACTACCTAACAAGCTCAGTGAAGTATTTGACCTGATCGGTTCATGGGGCTTACCCACTAATCCAGATCGTAGTACCGAACAGGGCATCGATGGTTGCCTCAAGTACTGCCTCGGCTTACAGGAAAAGCGCGACACTCTCGACTACGAGATAGATGGTGCGGTGATAAAGGTCAATGACCTGGCGACCCAACAGGAACTGGGGCAGAACGCCCGCACTCCCCGCTGGGCCATGGCCTATAAGTTTCCAGCTGAGGAAAAGTCTACCAGGGTACTGGATGTGGAATTTCAAGTGGGGCGAACTGGCACCATTACACCCGTGGCAAGACTTGACCCAGTCTTTGTTGGCGGTGTAACTGTTAGCAATACCACCTTACACAACATGGATGAGATAGAGCGCCTGGGATTACGTATTGGCGACACTGTTATCGTGCGGCGGGCAGGAGATGTCATACCGAAAGTCGTGAAGGTGTTGCATCCAGAGAAAAACAAGAAGGCGAAGGCTATCAAGCTGCCAAAGGCTTGCCCGGCTTGCGGATCTCCCATCGAAAAAGATGGTGATGTGCTTTACAAGTGTAGCGCGGGCATTATCTGCCCAGCACAACGCAAGGAATCCATCAAACACTTTGCTTCTCGTACTGCGATGGACATCGAGGGTCTGGGGGATAAACTCGTTGAACAGCTCGTTGATGAAGAACTGATTGCTAATGTGGACGACATTTTCGCACTCACTTCTGGCCAGTTAATCGAACTGGAGCGAATGGGGCAAAAATCTGCGGATAATCTGGTTGCCGCAATCGAAAAGAGTAAGCAGACAAGCTTGCCACGATTTTTGTTTGCACTGGGTATACGGGAAGTGGGCGATGCTACTGCTCAGGCATTAGTGGCTCACTATGGTGACCTGCTTCCAATCATGGAAGCTTCTGCTGAAGATCATGAGCAGGTTCCCGACATTGGGCCGATCGTGGCCCGTCATATCGAGACCTTCTTTTCCAACAAGGAGAATCGCTCCCTTATCGACAAGCTGATTCGTCATGGTGTGACCTGGCCGAAAGTCGAGAAGGCCGGTGGACAAGCATTGCAGGGGCAAACCTGGGTGTTGACTGGCACACTGGAGGCTATGCCCCGCAATGAAGCCAAAGCGCTACTGGTGGCGCAGGGAGCCAAAGTGGCTGGCAGTGTCTCAAAGAACACAGATTGTGTGGTGGCAGGCCCTGGCGCTGGTTCCAAGCGCACTAAAGCCGAAGAACTGGGGATAAAAATAATCGATGAGGCGGAATTTTTATCAGTTCTTGATAGTCTACAATAACAATAACAACAACGATAAATGAATGGGGTATCGAGCTATCTAGACCAGATTTCATGATGTAGAAGTGAGCAAACAAAGGGACAGTCACAGTGAAATTTCTATTCAAGATAGCCAGCACGATACTAGCTGTCAGCACACTGGTTGCCTGCGCTGCTTCGCAACCTCGCGACATCGCCAACGTTTGCGAAATTTTTGAAGACCGCAGATCCTGGTATCGTGCAGCCCAGGCGGCAGAAAATCGCTGGGGGATTCCCATTGCGGTCAATATGGCTTTCATTTATCAGGAATCCAGCTTCAGAGCTCGAGCTAAACCAGATCGCTCACGCATTCTCTGGATCATTCCCGGCCCACGACCATCTTCAGCTTATGGCTATGCGCAAGCACTGGATTCCACCTGGGCTGATTACGAAAGATTGTCCGGTAACCGCAATGCTTCACGTAGCAACTTTGGTGACGCCATCGATTTTGTTGCCTGGTATAACGCAAATTCCAGACGCTTGAGCAATATCAGCGCTGAAGACGCCCGCAATCTTTACTTCGCGTATCACGAAGGCAATGGCGGCTTTCAACGAGGTAGTTACCGGGAGAAATCCTGGCTACTTGACGCTGCTGATAATGTACAATCCAACGCCATTCGATTCGACATGCAGTTAGGTAGCTGTCGCGGTGATTTAGACAAGAACTGGTTCCAGAGAATACTGTCTTAAAACCCGCACTTAATCTTTGTGTGCAATATCAGTTCGAATTAACTCTACAGAGGGAGAAATAACACTGCCATGAGTTGGTGGGGAAAAGTTGTTGGTGGCACTTTCGGCTTCATGATGGGCGGGCCCCTGGGAGCTTTGTTAGGGGCGGCACTGGGTAACTACTTCGATGGTGGTCTCGACAGTATCGCTCTGGATGAATCGCTCGGTCTTGGTGCCACAGAACGCGTCCAGTCTGTGTTCTTCACTTCTGCTTTCACCATTATGGGTTACGTGGCCAAATCTGACGGACGAGTGACGCCAGATGAGATAGATATGGCAGAGCAGGTGATGCGTCAGATGCGGCTGTCACCTCAGCAACGCAAGGTTGCGATTAATCTGTTTGGTGAAGGTAAGAAAGAAGGTTTCCCCGCCCACGACGTTCTTACGCAATTCAAACGAGAATGTGCCAGGCGCCGGAATCTCATCCAAATGTTTCTGGAGATTCAGATTGCTACTGCTTTTGCCGATGGCAAGCTACATAGTCGTGAGCAAAGTATTCTCGAGCGCATAGCGAGCGATCTGGGTTATACACATCAAGGGTTTAATGATCTCCTGAAACGAGTAACTGGGCAGGCCCATTTTGGAGAACAAGTTTCTGTAAAAGCAAAACTAAAGGCTGCCTATGAACTCCTGGGTGTCAGCCCGTCGGCAGATGATGCAGCAGTGAAAAAAGCCTACCGGCGTCAGATGAATCAGCATCATCCGGATAAACTGGTAGCCAAGGGGTTGCCTGAAGAGATGATAGAGCTGGCGACGCAAAAAACCCAGGACATCAAAGCCGCTTACGAGTTAATCAAGGCACAGCGAAAATAAGTTTAACGAAACGTTTCGTTGATGTCTGACAGTACTTCGTTCCCTGGGCAGAGATCGTGCTCACTCAAGCTGTTAAATGGCTTATCCACCGTATCGATAAGCTCGTGGAGATCCGATGTGGATTGATTAATGTAGAGCAAGCCAGTAGCTATTTTGCCTTGCTTCTTGTGCTCGTTTATATGGTGCAGAGCATTCTCTTTATCATGGGGGTCGTAATTGTTCCCCGTCTTATGCAAATGAATAACCGAACCGTCGTGCAGGGTAATTTCTTTCTCTTTGCCTGCTGCATAGCTGGTAGTGATTTCCTTGCGCATGGGAACGTAGTCTATTTGGGACAAAGCAACGTGGTTTTCCCAGGTGTTTTTGTAACCATGGGTAGAGAAATCAGTATTGTTGAAGGTCACGCAGGGGGATACCACGTCGATAAAGGCGAATCCTTTATGATTCAGGCCGGCCTGGATTAATGGCACGAGTTGTTGCTTGTCTCCTGAGAAGCTTCTTGCAACAAAGCTTGCGCCCAGCTCGATGGCCAGCGTCGCCATATCAATATTTTCGTAAAGGCTCTCTTCACCAGACTTGGTTTTTGAACCAAGGTCAGCGGTAGCAGAGAGCTGGCCTTTGGTGAGTCCATAGGTGCCATTGTTGGCGACGATATACAGCATGTTGATGCGTCGACGCACGATATGACAGAACTGCCCCAGGCCAATGGACGCACTGTCACCGTCCCCTGAGATGCCAACGTAGTAGAGTTCCTTGTTACCCAGATTGGCTCCAGTAGCGACCGAAGGCATGCGGCCGTGCACAGAATTAAAGCCATGGGCTTTGCTGAGAAAGTAAGAGGGAATTTTGGATGAACAGCCGATGCCAGAAATTTTTGCGACTCGATGAGGCTCCAATGACATGTCCGCTGCTGCCTGAATTATGGCAGCAGAAATAGAATCATGACCACAACCGCCACACAGCGTAGTCAGCGTGCCTTCATAATCTCTGCGTGTTAATCCAAGTTCGTTTACCTCGAGCTGAGGATGTTGGAATTTTGGTTTGTTGATATAACTCATAGCAATTCAGGCTGGCAGCTCTTCAGGTTCTTTGAGATCTGGCATGGAATTCAGAATTTCCCGCTCGATATGCTGAGCAGTGATCAGTACGCCGTTGTAACTCAATATCGAGCACATTTGCTCTTCATTGATATTCAATTCTATTTTCAACAGGCTCTTCAGCTGGGCGTCTCTGTTTTGATCGATCACGTAGACCAGTTCGTGATCATTGATGAAATCACTGACACTGGTGTGAAAAGGAAAGGATTTAATCCTGAGGCAATCCAGCTTGATACCCTTCCTGATTAAGCTGTCCAGCGCTTCTTCAATGGCACTTGCTGTCGAGCCCAGGTAAACCAATCCCAACTTATTAGCATTTTCATCGATTTCAGGCTGAGGCAGATAGTTGAGTGCAGTTCGGAACTTCTTCGCTATCCGGTCCATAACTTCCGCATACACATTGCCATCTTCTGTGTATGCTGCATTAGCATCATGGGAACTGCCACGGGTGAAGTAACTGCCTTTGCTTGGATGTGTGCCTGGGTAGGTGCGGTATGGAATACCGTCGTCGTCATGATCCACGTAGCGTCCAAACTTTTCGATTTCCTCCAGCTCCTCCGCGGACAGAATTTTGCCTCTGTCGTAGGTTCTGCCATCGTCCCATTTTAACGGTTCACAAATCTGCTCGTTCATGCCGATTTCAAGATCACTCATCACAATCACAGGAGTCTGCAAGCGATCGGAAAGATCAAAGGCATCGGCGGCAAACTCGAAACATTCCTTGGCGTTTGAAGGAAAGAGCAATATCTGTTTGGTATCGCCATGGGATGCATAGGCGCAGGTCAGCAAATCACCCTGTTGTGTCCTGGTGGGCATTCCGGTTGAAGGCCCCACCCGTTGGATATTGAAAAGTACTACGGGCACTTCCGAAAAATAGGCCAGTCCCAGAAATTCCTGCATCAGAGAAATACCAGGACCGCTGGTTGCCGTGAACGCTCTTGCCCCGTTCCAGCCAGCACCAATAGCGATGCCAATGGCAGCTAATTCATCCTCGGCTTGCACGATACTGTATTTGCGTTTGCCAGTACCAGGATCGATGCGCAGGCGATTGCAGTATTTGTTGAAG
>JANQJM010000123.1 GCA_028281635.1 Pseudomonadales bacterium
CAATTCCTGCGCCTTCTTGTCGTAGTGCAAGTCACCTTTGCAAATGGGACATACCAGAATGGCCAGAAGCTTTTGGTCCAACATATAACTTTTCTCGCAAGGTGCAAAACTGATCAGGCACCGACTGATGGAATCGACTGTCGATTCATGCCACCGCTAAAGATACGACTGGCATTGAAGGATTGGAAGTGCGGACAACAGATAGCTGTGTATTTATTTGTTTAAGGCTGCGTCCAGGGAAGACAAAAAAACCGGTGGCAGTTCCACAGTAGTTTCGACACACCACATGTTCGTCGTAGCAAAGTCCCGACACTTGGTTGCATCTTTTTCAGTCATGACGATCGGTTGATTGGGGTCGAGTTTAGTTTGATCGAAATCGCTTGCCTGAAATCGATAGTGATCGGGAAATTCATAGCGTTGCAGCGGATAAGGTAACGATTCGAGTGATTCGAAGAATCGGTGCGGGTTACCAATGGCAGCAACTGCTTGAATAGTGTTGCCTATATTGAATGGTGCACCGGAAAATGGCCGTCTCTCTCCGCTGGCTAAATTAACCAGCGCTACCGATTTGATTTGCATGCGATGGGCTTTTTCCAATGCAGGGTGCATAGCTTCTTCACCACCATTTACCACCAGCAAATCTACTGACTGCAATCGGCTTACGGGTTCGCGCAATGGCCCTGCCGGGAGACACAATTCATTGCCAAAAAGTCTGATGCCATCGACCACGGCGATTTCGATTCGACGTTGAAGTCGATAGTGTTGTAAACCATCGTCACTAAGCACTATATCAACTTGATGTTCAGCCAATATTGATTGCAGCGCCTGCACCCGGTTTGGGTCAACGACTACCGGGCATCCGGTTTTTTCCGCGATCAGGACTGGTTCATCGCCAGCCTGCTCAACTGAAGTTCCGACATCGACATGCAGAGGATAAGAATTAGCCTTGGCACCATAACCGCGGCTAATCACACCCGGCTGCATACCCTGATCTTGTAAGTGTTTACAGAGCGAAATAAGTAATGGGGTTTTGCCGGTGCCGCCCACTGCGATATTGCCAACCACAATGACTGGCACATCGCTAGGCCTGGCCTGAGCTTGCTGTACTCGCTTGCGCCAGACAGTTATGGCGCGGAACAGCAAACTGATTGGCCAAAGTAACCACAACCATGGGGCTTTGTTATACCAGGCTCGAACTAGGAAACTCATGGAGGACTACTTTAAAACTTAGTTGGACCTTGCCGCTTCGTACTCGGAGAACTGCAGACGATGCAGCCGGGAATAGTGGCCATTATTGCCGATAAGTTCACCGTGGGTACCTGATTCGACAATCTTGCCACCATCCATCACTAATATCTTATCGGCATTTTCGATAGTAGAGAGGCGATGTGCAATAACAAATGTTGTACGGCCTTTGATGAGTCGTTGCAACGCATCCTGGATGTGCTGCTCTGATTCTGAGTCCAATGCCGAAGTCGCTTCATCGAATATAAGTATAGGCGCATTCTTCAACAATGCTCGCGCGATTGCGATGCGCTGGCGTTGTCCTCCGGAGAGCAGGCTTGCATCATCACCGACATGGGTATCGAGCCCCTGCTCCAACTGCGAAATAAACTCCATGGCATGAGCGTTTTCTGCCGCGGCGATGATTCGATCACGAGGCACATCAGTTTCGCCATAGGCAATATTGTCTGCGACCGTGCCATTAAACAGCACAACTTGCTGGGTGACGATAGAGATGTGATGGCGCAGGTTGTTCAATGCATAATCCTGTAAAGGAACATCGTCGATAAGAATCTGACCCTGGGTATGTAAGTAGAAGCGTGGGATAAGACTCACCAGAGATGATTTTCCTGAGCCGGACTTGCCAACCAGGGCGATGGTTTGACCAGGTTCGGCTACAAAGCTCACGTCGTGCAGCGCTACGGCGGTGTCATTATAAGCGAATGACACATTCTGAAATTCTATTCGACCATCGAGTTCATCTGCGCTGTGGCTACCGGTATCTAATTCCGATTCTTCATCCAACAAAGTAAAGATGCTGGCGGAGGCTGCTACGCCACGTTGAATGACGGCATTCACCTGAGTCAATTGTCGAATCGGTTTCGCCAGTAAGCCCGCAGCACTCAGAAAGATGACGAATTGTCCCGGGGTTCGACCCGCAAAGAAGTCTGGCGACATGGCAACCCACACTAACAAGGCCAGAGCCATGGCGACGATCATCTGCACCAGGGGTGTACTGATGTTGCGGGTTAATTCGAGCTTCATGTTCTGCTTTCGATTGCGATCGCTGGCGGCATAAAGACGCTCGTTTACGTATTCTTCTGCATTAAAGGTGCGAATAACACGATGCCCTTTAATTGTTTCATTAGTGATCTGTGTGACTTCACCCATCGAGTCCTGCATCTGTGTGCTGTAGCGGCGGAAGCGCTTGGACGCAACTGACACAATCCAGGCCACCAGCGGTGCAATGGCCAGAAAGGTCAGGGTCAACTGCCAATCGATGATGAACATTTGTGCCAGATAACCCACTACCGTTAAACCTTCGCGAAACACCACTGTGATAGCCTCGCTGGCAGCACCCGCGATCTGTTGCACATCGTAAGTGACTTTTGATACCAGGCGACCGCTGGTATGGCGATCGAAGAAAGCGGCGGGCAAGTTCACCAGTTTTTCATTGAGTTCATAGCGCAGTCGGTGCATAACCCGCTGCGCCAGGTTGGCCATGGAGTAACCACCCATAAAGGAACCGAGACCACGCGCAAAGGCGATAGCGATACAGAGCAAGGGGCTCAGTATGCGAGCCTGCTCATAGTTTTCAGAATTAATAGAGTCCAGCGTCCAGCCAAGCCATTGCGTGGCAGCCGGTCCGGAAGCGGCAAAGATAGTAAAGCCACCAAGCCCGGTGATCATTACCAGTTTGTTGTCGAGCACATAGGTCAGCAGTCGCCTGTACAAATCCCAGCCTGATTGATCGTTGGGGGTAGCCACCATTGCCTGCGGTTGTTGATTCATTAATTCACCGCCGGCGCAGCAGTGCCTTCTGGAGTACGCTGCGTTGCAATGTTGAGACGGGTAAAGCCTGACTGGCCAATTGCATCCATGGCAGTCACCACCGACTGATGAGTGGCTTCGGCATCGGCTACCAGCAACACCGGTAAGGAACGATCGCCGCCTGACTCCAGTTCCAATCCTCGCATCAAGGTTTCGATGCGATCGTCAACCAGCACTCGACCGTTAATCGAATAGTTGCCCTCTCTGGCGACTATGATTTCAATCTGATCAGGTACGGACTCGGCGGCTTCTGCGTTGGCCTCTGGCAGATTTACCAGCAATCTGGTTTCACGGTTAAAGGTCGTGGTGACCATAAAGAAGATCAAGAGCAGGAACACCACATCGATAAGTGGGGTCATATTAATAGAAAGCTCTTCTCTGATCTTGCGTCGAAATTTCATGCCTTGATATCAGTCTTTCTTAATCGATTCGCATATCACCGGTTTATTGCTTCACTTCAACCCGGCGATCACTGTGCAAGGCGTCAACCAGCTTGATGGACTCCTGCTCCAGATTTAACACCAACGCATCCACCTTGCGGCTGAAAAACCGATAGAACATGTAAGTTGGAATGGCGACGGTGAGTCCTGCTGCTGTCGTTATCAGCGCTTCCGATATACCCCCTGCCAGGGCGTTAGCGTTTCCAGTGCCTTCCAACATGATCTCGCTGAACACCCGAATCATGCCAACCACAGTCCCAAGCAATCCCAACAGTGGAGTGATGGCGGCAATGGTGCCAAGAGTATTCAGATAGCGTTCCATATCATGAATGACTTGTGCAGAAGCCTGCTCGATACTTTCGATCATCGCTTGCCGACCGTATTTTGAACTCAGCAAACCCGCTGCGAGGATCTGACCAAGTGGCGAGGATAGACGTAACTCGCGCAATTTTGACGAATCCAATTGATTGTTTTTGAGCCAGGTCCAGACCTGGGCTAACACATACTTCGGGCTGATGCGGGCAGCACTCAGCGTCCAAAAACGCTCGATAATGATTGCAATGGCGACAATGGAGCACAGGATAATGGGCAGCATCAGCCAGCCCCCTGCTCTAACTATTTCAACCAAGCCAAACCTCCGTACAACAGGCGCGTAAGGGTACCATACTCCCTAACAGTATCGGCATGGCAGAGGATTCTCTGACCAGGACCAGTAGCGGCGCCTCTGGCTCCTGAACCTGTCCAGTTGCGGGACTTGTCCGCCCAGATCGAAGCTGAAGGACAGCATGCCGGTCCGCGCAGTTTCATGAAGCTCGCTACCCAATAAATAATTACGTAAAACAACAGCCGGAGCTGGATGACCAAAGCTGTTGCGATAGCCATTGGCGAACACCACGTGTTCAGCCTCGACCATCTTCAGAAAAGGAAAACTGGAGGAAGTTGAACTGCCGTGATGAGAAGCAAGCAGCACAGATGATTTGAGCTCAGAACCATAGCGCATAGCCAATTGCCGTTCTGCGACTGCATCGATATCGCCGGGTAGTAATATTCCATGCGGCCCGAAACGAATCTGTAAGACGCAGGAATTATTATTGTGATCAGGACCGATCGCCGATGGATGCAAGATGCGAAACTCGGCTCCATCCCGTTTCCAACTCTGGCCTTCTCTACACGCCTGTGCTTCTATCTCTGGCAATGACTCACCAGCCAATACCTGTGCTTGTGGGAAGGCTGATCTGATCGAGGCAACACCACCGGCATGATCTACATCGCTATGACTGACTATGACAGTAGAGAGTTTTCTTACGCCCAGAGCCTGCAACGCTGGTAAGACAATGTACTCCCCCGCATCCCATTCATCTTCGTTACCTGGCCCAGTGTCAAACAGTAAACTGTAGTTGACCGTGCGAATCAGTACCGCCAGTCCCTGTCCAACATCAAACACGTCTGCCCGTAACTGCCCTGCTTCGATCTGATCAATAGCAACATTAAACAAAGGTGTAGTCAGTGCAATCGCTAACCAACGATAGGGAGTTCTAAATGGCAGAAGCAGCAGCAATATACCCGGCAGGATCAATAACATTTGCCATGGCTGTGGTGGGACCAGATTTAAAACACCCAACCCCGAAGTCTGCGTCACCATGAAGGCCAGAAGAGACCTGAGCCAATACAACAAGCCAGCACTGAACGCAAACAGGTTCCCACTCAAGCTGTCAGCAAAAAACGAGCAAACGGTTGCCGCCAGCAACACTGGTACCAACAGCATACCTACCAGTGGAATTGCAATCACATTGACTACTGGCGCAATCAATGAGACCTGACCCATCCAGACACTGAGTGGCAGTAACAGCCCGATGAAGATTATCCACTGCGGCCGGAGGTAGTGCTGCCAGCAGCGATCTGTAAAACCAGATTGGGGCAACGACCTGGTGCCGGCTGATGGCAAAGCGAAGAACAGCAAAATAGCTACGGCAGCGAACGATAACCAGAATCCAGCACTGGTGGTTGCCAGCGGATCCAGACTGAGTACCAGGCTTAAGGCCAGCAGATAACGCAGACCTAAACTCAACCGTCGTTTACTGATAAAGCTGCTAAGCAGCACGACCACCATGACACAGGCTCTTTGCGTTGGTAGTGTCCAACCAGCCAACAAGCTATAAGCAATGCTCAGGAGGCAGGCCAGCATGGCGCTACAGGTTTGGGCGGGATAACTGCGACGATTGACAAATGGCAAGGCAAGCAAATACACCGCAACTGCACTGCCGAATCGAAAACTGAGAAAGGCAACCAGTCCAATATGAAGTCCGGAGATAACGAACAGATGATTGGTACCGGTTGCTGAAAACAGGCTCCAGTCCGCAGCGGAAAGCTGACTGCGTTCACCAACAATCAGCGCCAGCATCATCCCTTGCTGATCGGCGCCCAGCCCAATCTCCTGCAAGTGCTGTTTAAGTTTCGTGAGCAGTGCATGGCGCCAAAAGGCTATAGATACTTTGTTCGTGCTAAGCAACGCATTGTCAGCACTTTCCCTGACATAACCGGTCGCAATGACTCCGCGCCGAAACAGGTTTGCTTCCCGGTCAAATCCCCCCGGGTTGCTATAGCCATGAACTTGTTTAAGACGTACCCGCAACTGCCATACTTCACCTCCTCGCAGCTTTAGCTGTTGTTCGTTGATGAAAGTGCTCAACCGGAGGCTGCCTCGCAAGCCGTCGAGCTCCGCCTGCTGAATCTCGAAGTCGAAGCTTTGACCCTGCCGGCTTGCAATTGGAATCCCGATTACCTGCCCCCGCACTAACAGGTCCCTGCCCTCCCACTCTGGGAGCAATCGGTTCTCCAGATGCTGAACTGCCCACAGCCAGTGCCAGACCACTCCACAGGTCACGCCAAGAAGTAAGCACTTTAGTAATCTTGACTGACAGCGGACGTTCAACACCGCGCCACTAAGCAACACAGCAAGCACTGAGGTCAGCAGGGATCGGTCTAGGACGGGAAACAGACTAACCACTGCAATACCAAGGCAGTAGCCAGTGAGCAGAATGCGCACGGAAGAGCCCAGAGTTTAATTATCACTCTAGCTTGCTTACCGTATTCCTGCGAATCAGCAGGGAATTTTATTCGTTGCGCAGAGCCTGCGCCGGTTGAATAGCGGCTGCCCGCCGCGCGGGATAGAGCGTGGCCACAATAGATAGCAGCAAGACTCCGATCACAACTGTCAAAATATCCCCCACAGCAATCTCGGAGGGCAGAAAGTCGATTGGGTAGACATCGGGATTAAGCAATTGCACGCCAAAGCGGCTTTCAATCCAGGCCGCCAGCCTGCTGACCTGCAAGGATCCAATGATCCCCAGTACTACCCCAATCGCAATGCCAATCAGGCCAATCAGGCCACCTTGCCAGAGAAAAATGCGACTGATGAACCTGGGACTGGCACCGAGCGTTCTCAGAATCGCAATATCGGCACGTTTATCACGCACGATCATTATCAGGCTTACTACCAGGTTAAAGGCGGCCACCGCAATTAATAGCCACAGCATGAAGCTTATGATGCCTCTGGAAAACTGAATATTGTTGTAGATTGCCCCTAATTGTCTGGTCCAGCTATCTAGGCTAATTCCCGCTGGTAGTTCACTATCGAGCTCCCGTGCTAATCCATCCGCCTGCAGGGGGTCGGTCGCCTTTATCCGCAGCCCATTGAATGGCGTACGCAGGCGAAACAGTGCCTCCGCCGCAGTGATATTGATCATCACTAATTCACTGTCCAGCTGCTGAGTACCGACGCGAAAAATTCCAGTCACTTCAAAGCGCCGATAGGTGGCCAGGGGAGTAAGTGGATTAATCGATACATTCGGCGAATATAAAAACACATCGTCACCGAGCCCCACCCCCAGTTGTTCCGCCAGACTCTGGCCGATAACGATTCCCCAGCGGGATTCTGCCAGTCGGTTTAAATCGCCCGCCTGCATGAAGCGACCGATTACCGAGATATCATCCTCTGATTGTGCATCGATGCCGTTTACCAATACGCCTTTATTGCCGTTGTCCGTGGCAACTATGCCTACACTTTGAATCACTGGGGCTGCGGCGGAAACCAGTGGATGGCGATCAACTATGCTGGAGACCTCGGCCCAATTATCTGCATTAAGATTCTCTTCGGAATAAACAGTGACATGAGGCACTATTCCCAGGATATTGTCACGCATCTCTCGGTCGAAACCGTTCATTACCGACAGCACAGTAATTAAAATCGCCACACCGAGTGCAAGGCCAAAAATAGCGATGGCCGACATAAAGGAAACCAGCTGGCTGCGTTTACCAACGCTGACATAACGCAGGGCGATGAAACGCGAGATTGAAAAATTTTGCTGGCTAGCCTGCGCTTCACTCATGCAAAACCCCGTCGCGTAACTCCAACTTCCGCTGCATGGAATCTGCCAACTGCTCATCGTGGGTTACGATGATAAAACTGATGCCGAGGCTTGCGTTGAGTTCGGCCATTTGTGCTTGCACTTCCAGTGCCGTGCGCCGGTCCAGATTGCCGGTAGGTTCATCCAGCAGCACACACTGAGGTTCAGTGACCAGTGCCCGCGCAATAGCAACCCTCTGCCTTTCACCACCAGACAACTCGGCTGGTTTATGGGCACGACGTGCAGCCAGGCCTACCCGCTCTAGCATCGCACTGCTGCAACTGTCCGCTTCTGCTTTACTTACACCTGCAATCAATAAGGGCATGGCGACGTTTTCCAGCGCCGTGAATTCTCCCAGTAAATGATGAAACTGATACACGAAGCCGAGATAACGATTGCGTAGTAAGCCTCTCTCTGTCTCACTGACCTGAGCCAGATCTTTGCCTGCCACTTTCACCGTTCCTGAAGTTGGCAGATCCAAACCACCCAGCATGTTGAGCAAGGTGGTCTTACCTGAACCAGAGCTGCCAACAATGGCAATTTGCTCTCCGGCTGCGACACTCAGATTAACTCCACGCAACACCTCTACCTCTTGCGGACCCTGGGCATAGGTCTTTACCAGATTCTCACAAACTATAACCGGCGCAATACCTGACATGACTTAATCGAGTCTCCTACTCATAGCGCAGCACTTCCGCTGGCTGCACCTGACTGGCTCTATATGCCGGATAAAGCGTGGCTACGAAACTGATCAACAGCGCGGCGGTGCACACTGCAAGCACCTCCGCTGTTTCAACACGAGTTTCGAGATGAGAGATGAGATAGATGTTTGCTTCGGTGAAAACAGAATTAATAAAGCGTTCAACTATCAAACTCAACTCAGTGATGTTGCCTGCCAATATCACACCACCAAAACCACCCAGCACCACTCCTACCAGCCCGGCAATCAAACCTTGCACCATAAAGATCAACAAGATGGTTTGGCGACTCGCCCCCATGGTACGCAGGATGGCAATATCCGCACTCTTGTCTGATACCACCATGACTAGAGTGGAGATGATGTTAACGGCACCTATTACTACGATCATCAGCAGCATGAATGAAGTCAGCATCTTTTCCATATTCAGCGCATTGAAGAGGCTCGCCTGTACTTCATACCAGGGCGCAATCTCCACCATGGAAGAGGCCGCCGCAGCCTGGGCAATTTCACCCGCCCGCAGTACGTCATTTACCCGCAGCCGCAAGTTAACTTCAGTTCCGGCATCATTGGCAAAAAGCTGTTGTGCCTGGTTTAGATTCACCAGCGCAATATTGTTATTGCCATACAGGCCGAAATCAGCGAATCCCAAGACCTCGAATGCCAGTGCATCGGACTCTTTTCGCTGCAACAGGCTACCCAATCCCAGCACACTGACTTCAGTGCTGCTGAAAATTCCAAGTTCACCTGCGAGTTGTGTACCCAGGATTATGCCGTTATCAGTCGCAGCCAGCCGCTCCAGTAACTCCGCATAAAAACTGTTTTCATTATCGCTGACACTGTTTTCCAGCGTGGGATCAACCCCCCTCAGTCGTACGAAGCTTATCTGGCCCTGGTGCCTCACGGTCGCTTCGCCTTCCATAAAAGGTGCCGCAGCTAACACTTCAGGATGTGACAGCACCTCCGCCTGCAACTGCGACCAGTCCTCCACTACGCCCGGGCCTGACAAGGTGGCGTGAGGTACGGATTTCAATGCTTCTTCCCGTAGAGTAAGGATGGAGCCATTGATCACCGACAAGGCCACGATCAGGATCAATACACCCAGACTGATACCCAACATGGATATCAATGAAATGAAGGAGAGAAATAGATTGTTCTTGCGCGTCAATGAGTAGCGCAGGCCAACGAACAATGGAAAAAGATTAAACATGGGGTTAGCTGAGTCCCTCGGTCAGCGGTGATTTACCGGCTGACGGCAATCAATTATACCCCGGGTTAGTCGTGATTCACGCGGCAATACAGCAACGGAATTGCGCACGTTAATCGAACCAGTAAAGCGCTTAACTCTACAGCTGATCGGCGTGGCGCTGCAGTAATCTTTGTACAGTTTTGAAACTGATTGGCATAACCGGTGTCGAAACCTCGTTGGAGATTGCCCGCAAGGATTTGCCCTGCTTTTTCAGTTCCATTATTTTTTTCAGCACCCGTTGTTCCATCGGGTTTTCAATCAGGCGGCCGTTTTCGTGAATCATGTATCCGAATGGTCTGCTGCCACCGAGATAACGTCCCTGCTTGCGCTGGCGTTGTTTGACACCTTTGATGCGCTCGGCAGATTTACGTTTTTCCAATGAGGAGAACAGTTTCGCCACTTGCTCAAAGTTAACGGAAAACTCAGGATTCGTGATGTCGCCACCTAACTCCACCACATGCAGTTGTACCTGTTTGTCTCTTAACTGAGTCATCAGTTTTACTGCTTCTGCACCAGAACTTACGATACGCTCCAACTTGCTGCACAGAATGACGTCGCCAGCTTTTAGTGAAGCCAACAGCTGCTTGCCATTTTCCCTCTTGCGGAATTCCTGAGACCAACTGCAATTATCATCGCGGATGGTCTCGGTCATGAACCAACTGTGCTGCAGGCAGTAGGTTTGAATAGCTAGCAGCTCCGGTTCCAGAATGCTGTCCAGAGTCTCTTGCTCCATGGACGCTTCTAATTCGGAAGTCCGGCAATAGGAATAAATAGTCATCGATGTTGTCCCCACCCCTGAAAAGGTCTGCAGCAGCCTTGCCAGGCCAACTAATTGCGCCGACAGAGCCCTGCGACCAATCCTCAAATTGGCCAAATGTCATAAGAAATCTTGTTAGTGGTAGCCCCGCAGCGCTGCGCTCGTTTAGGCGCTGTTCTTAGTAGATTCGGTACAGACACTGGCCAAAATTGAAGACTTTGGCCGAAATTTTGTGCGATTTCCGCACTTTCTCAGTACTTTTCCGTACTTTTATTGGTATTTTTCGCGTGTATATGTGTCTTTGTACCGGCAAAGCCACTTAGCAAGGTATTTTAAACACAGGGGTTTTCCATAATCAAGCGAGACAATACGGGGCTTAGAGCGCTTTTCCGGGGCCTTGGTGAGAATTGGGAAATGTTCTGCGGAAAACTAGCCATGCCTTTGTTTTTTGGCGCTTTTTTATATTTGAGCAGGTGCAATTCTGTTGTGACCAGAGGGTAGAGCTGCTATAGTCCACCCGTGCATTGTGTATTGCAGA
>JANQJM010000145.1 GCA_028281635.1 Pseudomonadales bacterium
TGTAGATAAATGGTGACCAGTCGCTCGAGTTGCTGCTCGTCCAGTACATCCCAGAATCGATTTTGCTGAGCTTCGGCATCCTCGGCCTGGAATGTATTCAGAACACTCCATCGACCCGCATCCTCCACGCCGAACATAGCTTTACGTCCCCGCCGCCGGTGAGTGCTGGGTTTCTTATGATTAGGTGTGAGCAAGGCACGAAGGCCGGTGAAGCTGTCACTGCAGACCCGACCCAGACTTACCAACTCTGCCAGACCTTCTTCCAACTGCGCTTTCAGCAACCCAGTACGGGATTGAATCTGATCGAAGAAGCTAGCCCCGTGCTGTCGCAAGTCTTGCTCAATACGCTCTGCCAGGTTACTGCAAACCAATTGCTCCTGTTCCGTTACCTGAGCATTAGCCAATGCCTGCCAGATATCGAGATTTTCTCTGCGCATCAAGGAAATGGGCGTACTCTTGACCGGACCCGAGTTACGTTTATGACCATTGCGTCGTGCAGACGCAAGCGGCAGGGAGTATCTTCCCCATACAACACGACCGCTAATACACATCACGTCTAACCAGTTCGGATCGTAGTCGGCTATGCGTGCAGGATAGATATCTGCCTCCCAACTTACAGCTGGCGCTGATAGTCCATCCAATAAATTCAAACAATTCTGCAGTCTGGTTTGCCCATCCAACCCTGGCTCTGCTTTATTTGTATCTTCCCGGATTGCAACGAGCTGATGTCTGTCGAAGAGAAACTCCGTGTAGGTCTCCAGCGAAACTGGTTTGATTTGTTTACGATGATGATCGATTGTGTAGCGATGAATTCGCTGTAGCAGTCGCCGCTCACACCACTCTACCGAAACTGTCTGTTGTGATTGCAGTAGTTGCTTAACCGGCGTGAACTGTCCCTGAAATGCAAAGCCCTCAACTTCCAATGCAATGAGCGCTTGATTAATGTCGCTCTCTGGGAGCGCCAGCTCTTCAGCAAGTCTTGCTGCCGTTACCGGGCCAAGCACATCCAATCGACCTCTTACAATTTCTCTCAGTGCTTCACTGGTTTCCCACTTCTGTGTTTGCAGGAACTCAGGCAGTTCACCTTCATAACTCTCGTCACCGAACACTGAAAGAAAGCGCGGTAGATTTTCTGTTGCACACCAGATTCGATTACTATGTTTTTCCAGTTGTACCAGGCGACCTGTCTGCGTGAGTTGTTGTTGCCATTGCGTAACATCCTGTTCTGCCATCTCGGCTGTGGTGAAATACGCCGCACTTAGCACAGCGTCATGCAGCTCTTCTTCATTAGAAACGAAAGGCCAGGCTTCATCCCGTACTCTTTGAATCGCTGCAGCATCGAGCTGACTAAAATCCTTCGCTTCAGCCGGATCTGCCCAACTGCGATTACGAATGGCATTGGTGCGACGCTCTTCAAAGGGTGCGTCATCGAGAAAGGCGTAGGGGCGGGCATTGATGATTTCCTGGGCAAAAGGCGAAGGTTCGCGCAGGTCTTTGGCGATGAGTGTAAGTTCATCGTTTTCGATGGACTGAATGAGTGACTCGAGTTCATCGATGTCCATCGCTTCGGTCAGGCAATCATATACGGTTTGATTAACCAGAGGATGATCGGGTACATCCCGCTTACCAGTGATGTTTTCCTGACAAGCGATTTGATCTGGAAAGACATGGGCAACCAAATCTTCTGCGTCCATGCGCTGAAATTGTGGTGGGACTCTTTTACCGTTTCGATTGCGTTGAATCGCCAGCGATCGGGTTGCATTCCAGCGCCAGCGCACTTCAAACATTGGCGCATCCAGCATGGCCTGAATCAGGGTATCTCTCACTGTCGCGGATTGCAGGTAGCGGTAGACCTCGTCCAGAGGAAAGCTGTGTACCGATCCTAAAGAGATAACGATACTGTCTTCATTCGCTGCAGCCTGTAATTCAAAGTTGAATGACTTACAGAAGCGTTTACGAAGCGCCAGCCCCCAGGCTCGATTCAGGCGGCTGCCATAAGGAGAATGAATGACTACATGCATGTCTCCCACTTCATCGAAGAAACGCTCCATAACCAGCGTCTCGCGGGTTGGCATGACGCCTAAAGCGCTCATACCTGCGTGCAGGTACTCCACTAATTGGGTGGCGGCACTGGCGGGCAGCCCTACTTCCTGAATCAACCAATTCGCTGCGGCTTCGGCAGAATCATCGAGAACCAGTTCGGCAATAGACTGTCGCAGTCTGGACACCGATTCTGACAGTTCCTGTGTTCGCCCCGGCCCTTCGCCAAACCAAAATGGGATGGTGGGTTGCATGCCTTCACCATCACGTACTCTTACTTTCAACCCATCGACGCGCAGCATTTGCCAGGCATGGGTGCCAAGGGTAAACACATCACCCGGTAAGGCTTCCAGCGCGAAGTCTTCATTCAGAGTGCCGACTACAACATCATCCGGATCCAATACCACCTGATAGTCGAACATATCTGGAATGGCACCACCATTTGTCAGCGAGACCAGATTGGCTCCACGGCGAGTGCGCACTTTGTTATTGATGCTGTCCAGATGTAAATGAGTGCCACGTCTCCCTCTTCTGGTGGAATACCCTTCGGCAAGCATCTTAATAACAACATCAAATTCTTCTCGAGAGAGATCCCGATAAGGATAAGCGTTGACAAACAGCGAATAGAGCTTGTCCAGGTCCCAGCTTTCATCGTTTTCACCATCTCCATTCAGAAATGGTGATGACACTTCGGCGACGATTTGTTGCGCCAGAATGTCGGATGGTTTTTCCGGCATTACAATGCGATCCAGCTCACCGCTCTTGATGCTATGCAGAAGTGCTGTCGCTTCCACCAAATCATCGCGAGTGAGCGGGAATAGAATACCCTTCGGTGTACCGTGAATAGAGTGGCCACTGCGCCCTACCCGTTGCAGGAAAGTGGCAATGCTTTTAGGCGAAGAGAACTGCACAACCAGATCGACAGACCCGATATCGATTCCCAGTTCCATCGAAGCAGTTGCAACCAGCACTTTGAGATCACCTGCCTTTAACAACTGTTCGGCGTTGTGTCGCTGATCCTTGCTCATACTGCCGTGATGCGCACAGACCGAACCTTCACCCAGTCGATTGGAAAGCGCCAGCGCCAATCGTTCCGACAAACGCCGGGTGTTCACAAAGATTAGAGTGGTTTCATGGGTATTGATGAGATGCACCAGACGCTCATAGAGTTCTTCCCACACCTCATTACTCATTATGGCCGTGAGCGGAGAGCCCGGTACTTCCAGATGCAATTCCAGTTCGCGTCGGAATCCTGCATCAACGATTTCACAATCGATTTTTTCTTCCTGGTAATTACTGTTACCCACCAAATAGCGAGCGACCATCTCGATCGGTTTTTGGGTAGCCGATAAACCGATGCGCTGCAGATGCTGACCACCATTGCTCAGACAGAGATGCTGCAGACGTTCTATGGACAAGGCGAGGTGTGATCCGCGCTTGTCTCCAAGCATGGCATGAATCTCGTCAACGATGAGCGTGGATACCGAAGCCAGCATGTTGCGACCACCGGCACTGGTAAGCAGCAAATAAAGAGACTCGGGTGTGGTGACTAATATATGTGGCGGGTTCTTCGCCATTTTCTGACGTTCATTGGCCGGCGTGTCGCCGGTGCGCACTGCAACCCGAATATCTACCGGCGCAACTCCTGCCAGATGCAAATGCTCGGCAATGCCATCGAGTGGTAGTTCCAGATTGCGGTGGATATCGTTGCTCAGTGCCTTCAGTGGTGAGACATAGAGAATATGAACACCATCGGAAAGCCGGTTCTCGACTCCCTTTTCCACCAAGGCATTAATCGCGGCATAGAACGCCGCCAGGGTCTTGCCGCTGCCGGTAGGGGCAGAAATCAGCGTATGGCGGCCCTGCTGAATGGCAGGCCAGGCCTGGGCTTGAGCACCCGTGGGCTCGCCGAACTGGCGGTGAAACCAATTACGGCAGGCTGGGTGAAACTGCTCAAGAACTGAACTGAATTCCATCACGACAAACAATCACTGTACAAAAATACAGGTTATTGGAGGCAACCGACAAAAGCAATACGCGTAGTCGGCTGGATCGCCGCAGAGGTGCTGAGGTTTTGGCCTACAGCCCTCTAATTCCCGGCGCCGGAGCGGTCTGACCAGGCGCTCATCCCGGGCGACCGCCGATTGACAATCCCCAGCACGCTGGCTACCTTTGACGAGTCCTATTTGTAAGCATCTAGATGCAGCAGTATATAGATCATGGATTTGAACCACAGCAATTTACGTTCTCGCCTGCGAGCCTATAGCCAGGCCTTTTGGAAAGAGAATCGCCAGTTTTTCGCCCTCCTGTTCTGCATCGTGTTTTTCAAGAGTGCGATTGCCGACTTGAGCTCAATTTCCGGTGCTTCCATGCAACCGACTTTGCTGGATGGCGATAAAGTCTGGGTCAATAAACTGGCCTATGACGTGAAGATTCCCTGGACTGAAATTTCCCTGGCGGAGATCGACGATCCGGAGCGTGGGGATATCGTCATCATCGATTCCAAGCGCGCCGCCAAGCGCCTAGTCAAGCGCATCGTTGGATTGCCTGGGGATACTATCTCTATTCAGAACAATACGCTGGTTATCAATGGCGAAGCCGCTGACTACGAAATCCTGTCCCGCGATTCCGCCTCTGTCATCATTCAGGAAGTGCTGCCCAATATGGCACATCAGGCGCAGCTCTCCAGCCGCTACACCACACGTAACGGTCGTAGCTATGGCCCCACCGTGGTGCCTGACAATCAGTACTTCGTACTAGGGGACAACCGCGACAACAGTGCCGACAGCCGCATGTACAGTTTTGTGCCACGCGGAGAAATCATCGGCCGCTCCAGCTCAGTGGTGTTCTCACTGGACAGTCACAATAACTATCTGCCTCGCGGCGAACGTTTTCTGGAAGGCATCCAGTAAGTCAGCAGAGCGTCTGATTTCCGGGCGCGTGCAATAAAATCTTCACTAATCGGGTATTATACAAAGCGCGCTGTGCGCATATGTGCTTGTTATTCGGGCTCGCCCGAGGACTTTCGAAAGGACTAACAATGATGCAATTCTATTCACAGCGTAAGGGAGCCGTTGGCAAGTCATTGCTAGGGTTGATTCTGTTCACTGTGTTTCAGGTTTCGTTGGCACAGGATTTTGTCTGGGCTCCAGACTTTCCGGTTGGCAGCTCTATACCTGAAATTTCAGCACAGGATCAGAACGGCGAACTACGCGACTTTGATGACCTGATAGGCGAGAACGGCATGCTCTTCATGCTCAGCCGTTCTTTTGATTGGTGACCATTCTGTAAATCTCAGCTCGTGCAGCTGATCGAAATTACAGACCAATTTGAAGCCATGGGAATTTCCGTGGTTGCTATGACTTATGACTCTGTTGAGATACTCAAAACCGTGGAGGAAGACATGGGTGTTGAGTTCACCATGCTTCGCGACGAAGACATTACTCACGTCAACGCGCTAGGTATTCTCAATACAGATTACGAACCGGATCAGCGCGCTTATGGTGTGCCTTACCCCGGAATCTTTCTCCTGAATACCGATGGCGTAATCCAGGCCAAGTTCGCAGAAGAAAGTTACCGGGACCGTCCGGATTTCGACAATGTTTTGGAAGCAGCTGCGGACTTATAAGCTGTTTGCTAACGACTAAATAAAGAAACAGGAAGCGCCATGCTTCCTGTTTCTTTATCTGCATCCTTCAAATCGCTCCATTCCTCGCAGGAATGTAAGCGGGAATTAACTATTTCTTCTTTTTGTCGTCTAATACACGCATTAGCTGTTATAAGAAGAAGAATTGCTGTTGTATTCCTGCTTACAGGTTCCCCGATTGCCTACTCAACCGATCGCACGATTATCTCGTTGCTGTCTGTTGCTGTGGTTTGTCCTGGTCAATCCTTTGTTCGCACAATCCAATTACGACATCCCTCGTATTAGCAATGCACCAACCATTGATGGTGTGTTACAGGTTGGCGAATGGGAACAGGCTATCTCAGTCACTATCGGCGTAGAAACTGAACCTGGAGAGAACATACCCGCGCCGGTTGAAACCGAAGCACTGTTAATGGAAGACGGTGAAGTACTGTACGTAGCGTTTATTGCACAAGATCCTGAGCCTGAGCAGATTCGCGCTTTCTATCGAGATAGAGATCGGCTGTGGGACGATGACTACGTTGCAGTGGTGCTGGACACTTTTAATGATGAACGAAGAGCTTACGAGTTTTACGTTAATCCGCTAGGTGTACAGGCAGACGACATTTGGGATGACGTGAATTCCCGCGATGACACAGCCTGGGACGCAATTTGGGATAGTGCCAGTCAGATTACCGATTTTGGTTACACAGCGGAGATGGCCATTCCCCTGAGACAGTTGCGTTTTTCTCCGGCCGATGGGCCTCAGACATGGGGTATCGACCTTATTCGCCAATATCCGCGGGACAGAGAAAACCGTTTGGCGATGGTGCCTCAGGATCGTGACGTCTCTTGCTATCTGTGCCAAATCGCTAAGGCCGATGGCTTTGCAGATCTGGAACCCGGCGTGAACCTGGTCGTTATTCCCACAATCACTACCATTGCCAATGAAGCTCGCGATCCTGCAATTGGTAACTGGCAAGGTGGCGATCCAGAGTATGAAGGAAGCCTGGATGTGCGTTGGGGAGTAAGTCAGGACACTTATCTGAATGCGACGATCAATCCTGATTTCTCACAGGTAGAGGCAGACCGCATTCAACTCGATATCAATCAGACCTTCAGCCTGTTTTTCCCCGAGCGCCGTACTTTCTTTTTAGACGGTGCCGACTATTTCGACACATTTCAAAACCTCGTCTACACGCGCAACATCGCACAACCCGAAATCGGTGCCAAGTTAACCGGCAAAACTGGACCACATACCTATGGCCTGCTGGCAGCCGACGATGAATTCACCAGCTTCATTATTCCCCAGAGTTTAAGATCACGAGTTGCTTCTCTTGGTGAAGTTGCCAGTGAAGCAATCATCGGCAGATATCGTTATGACTTTTTGGAGAACTCAACGATTGGAGGATTGGTCACACATCGCCAAGGTGACGAATACAGCAATACCGTCATCAGTATTGATTCGACTCTACGCCCCAATGAGCAAGATACGATTACCATTCAACATATGTACTCCGAATCTGAGTACCCGCTGCAGATTCAAACACAACATAATCAAGCATCTGACTTGAGCGACTCCAGTACCGTCATTGAATATCAGCACAACGAAAGAAACTGGGATTGGCGGATTGGACACTATGACTGGGGAAGAGACTTTCGAGCCGATCTCGGATTTATAAATCGCGTCGATTACATCTATCAAGTTGCCACACTCGGCCGTACCTGGTGGGGTGAAGGTGACGACTTTTTCAACCGGGTGCGTGTAGCTCTCGATTATGACCGCACTGAAGATCAGTCTGGATTAGAACTTGAAGAAGAGTTTGAAGTTTTTCTCAATATGAATGGTCCCTTGCAGTCTTCTCTGTTTGGTTTGTTCGGCGGATCAAAGACCTACTGGAATGGCCAATACTTCGATGAACAGTTCAACACCCTGAATATTAGTTTTGTGCCCACCGCCAATCTAGAGCTAGGTCTGAACATGCGCTTCGAGGATGTGGTGGATTTTGCCAACACCCGCCTCGGCTCATCAACCAGACTAGGCCCAGAGATCCGTTATCAGTTCGGACGTCATCTGCAACTGGATCTCGACCATACCTGGCAGGAATTCGACGTAGACGGAGGGCGCCTGTTCACCGCCAACCTCACCAGCCTGCGCACGACTTATCAATTCAATAACAACAGCTTCCTGCGTGTTATCGTGCAACACGATGACCGTGATCGAAATCAGGATCTGTACACCTTCCCAGTGGACAGCCGTTCTCAGGAGCTGACTACCCAGTTGCTGTACAGCTATCGCGTCAATGCCGCCACCCGCTTCTTTGTTGGTTATTCCGATGCCGGCTTCCGGGACGACGTTCAGGACTCCATCTATCAGACCAACCGCACGTTTTTCGCCAAGTTCAGCTACGCCTGGCAGCCTTAGGAGGCGCTTGAAATAGACCTCCATTCTTTGCAAACCTTTTGCTATTGCGATCGTCCAAACTAATACGGGCAGCGATGCTGACCCGGTGGGGGATCGCGCGAAATGGGGAATGCCGTCATTTATTCCTTTGACAAAGATGAACGTGCCAATCAACTGGCGCTGGATGCAGATCTGGCACTGGCTCGGCTAGCGGCCGCGGGCGACCGGGAGGCTTTCAAGTCTATCGTCGAAGGCAATAAACAGCGCATGTTCACCGTTGCGCGCAGTGTTCTCAATGAAGCTGAGTTAGCTGAAGATGCAGTGCAAGAGGCTTTCATCAAAGCCTATCGTGCGCTGGCGGATTTCAAGGGCCAAGCACGGCTTTCCACCTGGCTGTATCGCATTACCTACCTTACGGCTATTGATCTACAGCGACAACGCAGTCGCCATCTTCGATTGGCCGACAGCAGCTACGAAGAAGAAACCAGTGCTGACAGCAGCGCGCAAGCTGCCAGCGAATCCAGTGCCGAGAGCCAGCGACTGCAACAACATATTGATCAAGCACTGGAATGCCTCAGTGCCTTTGAACAAACCGTGTTCACTTTACGCCATATGCAAAATTTCAAACTACGGGAAATCGCCGTAGTAGTGGATCGTTCCGAGGGAACCGTGAAGAACATTCTATTTAGAGCTATACGCAAGATGCGCGAAGAGTTGTCCGCACATCAAATTACTTTGCAGGAGTACGAACAATGTTGAGCCGTGAGGAGTGCCAGATCTTAATGGCTGATGCACTGTATCAAGACGAGGGCACAGAATTACCGAGTCAATTACAGAAATGTCTGCAAGAGAACAGCAGTTGCCGTGAAGAGTTTGCGGAATTGCATAAAGCCAAGCAACTTCTAGAGGAAGCTGGCCTGCGTCGCCAAACGTTTGAAGACATACCTGAACGTGCCTCGCTTGATGATCTCTTCGATCGTCTTCATCCGGAACTGGATCGCATAGACGCACGACGCTACCGCGAATTACCACAGCGCAGCTGGGCTCCCTGGAGCGTCGCGGCCGGTGCTATTGCGGCTTCGCTGATTATTTTTGTGACTGGTTTTGTCTATCTGTCGTCTAATCCAACAGAGACACCGAGTACGACTTTCAACACTGAGGTAAGCCCTGAATTGATGAGCTACCTCAGTCGTGCACAGGTAATGTTAATGCAAGTAGCTAACACGGAATCTACAAACGGGTCAGTTCTCCCTATTCAACAAACCACTGCCCGTGACATGGCTTTTGAAGCGAATGTGTTAACTGGTGCTGACAATAGTCCGTTTGCCAGCGGAGAACGCAAGCTACTCAGGGATATTGAATTTATGTTGTTACAAATTGCCAATCTTGACGAATCTAATATGGAAGAAGGTGTTGCCCTTCTGCAACGATTCCTGGATGAGAATGGCATCTTGTTTCGAATACGACTACTGGAGATGCGAGACAGCGATCTGGTGATCTAGTCCGCAACAGGAGAGAAATGATGAATCGTAAAGTTTTATTCACGTTGGCAATGAGTGGTGTGATCGGACTCAGTGCCCAGGTATTTTCGCAGGAGCAGGACACCCTGGATTACCGCGAGGGCTATAACCTGATCCTGGAACAGCAATGGACCAACGCGCAAGCCTATTTCGAAAACTTTCGCGTTGAATGGCCAGAGAGCGTGTGGGCTGACGATGCGGCGTTCTGGAGTTGTTATTCCGTAGAACAACAGCAAACCGAGCAGGAAGTTACAAACTTCTCCTGCTATCAACAGTTCATCGGAGACTTTCCAAACAGTAGCTGGGTTGCCGATGCACGAACCAAGCTTGCAGTGTTGGGAACGGAACTCGCTGCCCTTGGTTACCCCGACTACCTCAACCAGGTTAGTGACGATTGGGATTTCGATTTTGACTTCGACAATGACTTTGATTTTGACGCCGATGAAATTTCCGAAACCGTAGAGCGGGCGATGGAAGTGGCAGAAAGACAGATGGAAAGAATGCAAATTGAAGTTAACAATGTGCGTATCCCTGATATTCCGGACTTTCCTGATGCCCCTGTAATCAGTGAACAGCAAATAGAAGATATTCGACGTGTTACCCGGGACTATCAGTCGCGCGTGCGGAATTTTTCCCGCAGGCGCGATTCTGCCGATGACGAGTTACTTACTCTTGTTGGTGCACTACGTAACGATGAGCGGGTTTCTGAAATCCTGATTCAACGACTGGAGAGCACCGATAATCCCAATCTACGCTCTCGCATTGTGATGCTGCTGGAAGACTTACCAGGCGATGACATTACCTCGACACTATTGGATGTGGTCGATAATGATGAATCGGAGCAAGTGCGCAACGCAGCGATTCTGGTGCTGCTGGACAGGGACGATGAATCATCAAGGGATCGTCTTCTCTCTATAGTCAGCGACGATAGCTATCCCTTATCTATTCGCACAGAGATAGTCGGCGAACTGGACGATTGGGAGTCTGACGACGCAATTTCAACCTTGTCAGACATTCTGCAAAATGAAACCGATCCCAGAATAGTTTCCGAAGCTGCCGATGCTCTCTCGGATATCGAGACAATTGAATCGATGGAGGTATTGACTACAGCCTTCATGGCAGTCGAATCACCGGAACTGAAGCAGGAGATTCTGGATGAAATTGCTGATATGGATTTCGATATAGTAGTTCAGTTTCTGACTGAAGTTGCGGTTTCTACCGAATTCGATGACGAAACCGCAGCAACTGCGATCGAAGGTATTGCTGACCGCGAAGACAATTTCGCGGTTGCCGCATTGGATACTATCTATGCCAGCACCGACAACAGGCAACGCAAACTTGCGGCGCTGGATGGACTCGGTGATACCGAAACACGGCAGGCAGTAGAGTACCTGACTCAGATCATTGACCAGGAACAAGACCCTCAATTGCTTGCAGGTGCTGTACGTGCTCTCGGAGACACGGAGCATGTACGTGCTATCCAGCCAGTGATTGAAACCTATCGGAATTCCGATAATGAGCTGGTGCGCAATAGTGCAGTGCGCGCACTGCGCCGCCTGGAAGACTATCCCCAGGCGATCGAAGCCATGTTGGAAATCTTAGAGGATCGACTCAACGAAGTGAGTGAGAACCAATGAGATATTCAACATTCACCGTAGTCTTGATTACTCAGCTTTGTCTTGCCAGCACGGCTAATACGCAAACCCTAGTCGAAAAACCTGCCTCCGTTGCTTCGCTTGCTGACGCCTGGCAATGGGGGGTTGAACAGGCCGAGGATCAACCCGGTGCCTGGATAGCTTACGGTTTTTCAACCCTGCTGGATGAAAAGTTGCAGGTGGGGCTCTCTTCTCGCCATGAACACTACATTGAATGGAATAGAGTATCCAACAACCGATGGTGGGGTGATTGGTACTCATCCAATCAAGGTGGATGGCAAAACAAATACAGTTTGGCTTCATTACAAGCTGGCAACACCAGTTCGCAGATGGACTATGTCGTGCAACAGAACCTCTTGTTTCTGATGCGTTACAAAGATGAAGAAGTACAAGAAATCCATGTGTTGCCTCGGGACGGACTTTTGGATTGGGGAGATGTTTCAATCTATTGGCTTGGAGAGTTCAGTGAAGAAGAGAGTTTCCAGAATCACTTGCAACTCCTGACCAGGTCGAATGCCGAAGCGATGCGAAGGACACTTATTCGTGGCCTTGGCCTGCATGACAGTCAGGATCGAAACGCATTCCTGATGGATTTAATTGAGGACGAAAGCCAGTCCAGTGTGCGCCTTGCTGCTGTTGAAAGCCTGGCCATGAGAAAGTCGCCGCAAGTTGCTTCTTTTCTGACGGAGATCGCAGGCAATGAGAACGAAAATCTTGGGGCACGACGTATTGCGATTTCAGCGTTGAGTCGCTATGACTCGGCAGCCAATGTTCAGCTTCTCGCCGAACTGAGTTCCAGACTGAATCCGCAAGCAATTCGCCGCGAAGCAGTGGAATCTCTCTCCATCATGCCCGGTGACACCAGCCGTGAAGTCCTCCGCGAACTGATCGCCGTGGACGATGACCGTCATGTGGTTATCGAAGCCATGTCTGGTTTGTCGCGCCGTCCTGAAGAATTTGACACCATCGCGGAAATTGCCGAGTCGAATCGCAGCAATCATGTGCGAGAAGTGGCAATGAATCTGGTCGCCAACATGGACGGAGAACGGGCGTTCCCGCTCTTAAGAGACTTGTTCGAGGACGATCCCAGCAGAGATCTCCGAGAAGAAGCGCTGCAAAGTATGGACAATGTGTCCG
>JANQJM010000202.1 GCA_028281635.1 Pseudomonadales bacterium
TACTCGCTTCGCCTGGCTCAAAGGACGCACTGATAAGCAGCAGCGTGAAGAGGAAGTGGGCAGGCTTTTGGAGCGCGTCAATTTGGCAGAAGCGGCTTATCAGGAGGTGGCTACTTTTTCAGGCGGGGTGCTAAGACGCTTTGGTATTGCCTTGGCACTGCTCGGCTCACCGCGCCTGTTGATTGTCGATGAACCAACAGCCGGGCTCGATCCGGCTGAACGCAATCGTTTTCATCGCGTACTCGCCGACGTGGCAGAGGGCGCCGTGGTACTGCTGTCTACACACATAGTAGAAGACATTGAGAATCTGTGTGAGCGACTCGCCATCTTGTCACAGGGGCGTATTGTCGCGGAAGGTACCCCGGCCGCGCTCGTTCAGCCCTTAGACGGTAAGCTTTGGACCCGCATCGTACCGCGCGGTGAATTAGTGCCCGACGCATTGCGGGTTAAGGCCGCTCCGGGCGGGACCCGCGTGGTCACCTTCGCTGAAGCACCGCCGGATAAGAACTTTGTTGCTCATACGCCTGGCCTTGAGGATGCGTACTACATGGCACTGGGAAATGAGGTCAGCCAAGCGGCATGAGCGCAATGCAGCTGATCTGGCGTGAGGCCAGGAACGAATTCCTGTTTGGTCTGCGCAGCGGTGTCGTGGCTTTAATCTTCATCGGCCTGACAGCCTACCTGCTTATGGTTTTGACTAACGCCGGCACACTGCAGAACATGGGCGCCCTCGGCGTGCCGCGGAACTCGCCAAGCCTGGTGTACATCATGACCACCGGCAACACCTTCTTTCTGTTCTTTGCCTGGGCCTGGGTTTTCGCGCAACCAATCGTGCGCGACCGGCAGGCACTGTTGCATGAAGTGGTACTTGCTGCGCCGGTATCGTTGCGGACACTACTCACCGGCCGCTATCTTGGTGCGCTAGGTATTGCGTTACTACTTGGCATGTCCCAGGTAATTGGCTTCCTGTTGGCACCGTTGCTTGAAAGCATGGGATGGGTGCCATCGGGTTCGATGGGGCCTACTCCCTGGAAGGCCATGGGCTGGGCATTCTTAATATTCACCCTGCCTAGCTCGTTAGGAACCGGTGCGCTATATCTGGTTACTGCGATTAAAACACGCAGCACTGCTGGCCCTTTCGCTAGCTCAGCCGTACTGATCTTCATCTGGATGTTTGCGATGATTGTCATGAGCGAAGGCGGTATCGACACTCGTCTTTCCGCAGTGCTGGACCCTTCTTGCTTTGCCGAGGTCGATCGCCTGAACCGGAGCTGGACGCCTGCTGAAAAAACTTCGATTATCTATCCGCTTTCCGCCCCGCTATTGCTGAACCGTTTACTCTGGTGTGTATTGCCGCTGTGTCTCCTGGCAATCACACTGACGCGGATTGACCGCGAACAGCTCGTCATGGAGAAAACGAGGTCAACCAAATCAGCAGCAGTCCCGCAGGCATCAGGCTCTGTAAGAAACCTTCATCTACCACTTCCCCAACAAAACTGGTGGCGCGCCTTCCTATCGGAAAGCGCCTGGCAACACAACTTACTACTACGAAACCGAGCGATTCAGATGCTACTCGGCATGATACTGGTAATGGGCATCGGCGCTGCTTTCGTGAGCCGCGTCAATCACGCAGATGGCCCGTTCGAGGCCAGATCGGAAGTGCTGGCTCCACTACTGTCCGAGATACTTTACTTAGTGATTGTATTTATCGCCGCCGCTCTGGCTGGGCATGTGTTGCGGCGCGATCAAAGGACGGGCATGAACGAAATCCTTGATGCTTCGCCAGCGCCAATGGTGGTTAGCTTGCTAGGGCGTGTGAGCGCGATACTGACAATCACACTATTACTAATCCTGGCTCCCGCATTAGCTGTGATGGCGAATACGCTTGTCGCAGCGCCTGAGGCGTTCAGTCTTGTTACTCCATTGCTTTATCAGTTGGCTTTGCAGGGGCCAGCTCTGTTGGAGCTTGTCGCCATCACAATATTTATCCACTGCTTGATTCGCCGGGGTGGACTGGCACACGCACTATCAATGTTTGTGGCCTTCATCTTTGTGGTCAACCATGAAGCCGAACTGGTCACTTATCCGCCGTTTGAATTTGGCGTTGCGGCACATGCATCCTATTCTGTGTTGAGTGGCTGGGGGCCATGGCTTGAGCGATTACTTGTCGGTGATGGCTACAAACTCGCCTGCATCACGTTGCTGTTAGCCTGTGCTACTACGGTTCAGGTAAGAGGATTTGACAGTCGACTACTGCACGGTGCACAAGAGCTACGACGCAGGATCGCAGGAGCCACTGGCGTAGCGATCGTTGTATCGACGCTGAGTATCGTATTCCTGTACCAGATACTCGATGAAAGATTCTCAGTCCAAGGCAATTACCTAAGCCGCGAAGCACGACTAGCTGAAGACGCGCAATGGGAAAAGTTGTGGTTACATCAAGCCGCACCCTACAGCGTAGCCGGAGGCGAGTTAACGTTAGCTATCGATACCAATTCGCAACGTATCACCGGTGAATGGCAATTGTATGAAGTCATCACACCGGACGGCAGCCTACATCTCTCATTGCCAGACTGGCTGACGCTTGGTACTGCCTCGGTAGAAAACAAATTGGTCGAACCCCTGACTGCACTGAATCATGCAGCAGTGACGCTGAATGGCTGTACTACTTCAGGCTGCAATGTTGTCTTGCCCTTTGTTGTAGAACCCCGCGGCTGGGACACCGAAGGCAATCAAAACTGGCTAATGCCAGCCGGCATTTGGGCTCGTGCCGAACAAATGGCACCGACTTTAGGATTCGACAAAAACAGGCGCATACTATCCCCTGTTGAACGCGACATACATGGACTACCCGAAGAGATACCCGAACCATCACGGCAAGCGCTTAAATCCGTCATGGGCATCGCACCTGCTGGAGAGTGGTTGCTAGACGTGACTGTCGATAGTGAAACCTATCTGCACATCGCCATTAATGGACCTCTCGATTTCGTTGTGCAATATGCCGCGCTCACCAGCCCCATTGTGCTGAATGGACTAAACGTGGTTGCCGACAATTCGCGTTCTGGGCAAGCGGCTCGAGTCGCAGATGATGTCAGCATCGTGAGCGCTTGCATTAAGCGCCGCCTCGGCGCCACACCAATGGTAGATGTGGTTGCACAACTGCCCCGCGGCATGGGCGATTCCGCTTTCGCGAATGGAACTTTACTGCTGGCCGAAGATCCTTACTGGGACATTGGTGAAATCGGCACCGGGCGCTGGCAGCGCCAGGTAGAAATCGGTTCATTGCTCGCAAAACGGTTGCTAGTCGACGGCAGTGAATTGCGACAGGGAGCGGGTGCCCGCGCCTTTATAACTGGCGTGGCAGGTGCCTTGGCACATCTCTGCACCGCAGATCATAACGGTACGCAAGCGCTACAAATACTGCTTTCCCGCAAAAAGGAACGTATCAACCAGGCACTGGCGAGTGCTGAAAGTCCGGTAGTTGACCTCGCCAGTGAGGTAGCGGACGACTGGCTGGAAGAATACTCCTCGATTGCAAACCTTAGTTGGGTGGCGCAGTTGGATGCGCCAGAGCTTCAAACTCTGCTCGCAGAAATAAACCACAGTGGTGATGTAAGGGCGGCACTGACTAGACAGCTTAGTGCAGAGCGAGCAGCCGCAATACTGGGTGCCCCTCTCTCATCTGACTTAACCTTTAGCGCGGACTCGTCCAGCGGTTTTCATATACAACGAGAAGCCTGGAATGCCGGAGGCTGGGTGCCCGCAAGTGATGGCAGGTCCGCACTTCAACTACTTCAGACAGACCGAATTCTCGACATCAGTAACATAGAAATGCCTGGTGAGGAGAGCACTGCAGGCAGTCTACTTATTGACGACTGGCCAGGGTATGAAAGAACACCAGAGGATAATCACGTTCACTAGTTGCCTCGCTTCTTCAACTACACCGCTCTGAATTTCCGTCCGCCCAGTGCAAGTAGGACTATGAGCAGTTCGAGTTTCTGCTATATCTTTTCAGTCAACCGTCCGCACTCGCCGACCTATCTCACTTTCATTGAGGTCTAGACAATTTCACGAACTGAATCCTCAAACGCATATTTACTTTTAGTTCAGCCAGTCCAGCAGATTGGACAGTTTTCATAGCACACTCTGATTTCGCCCTTGCAATGCACTGATCTAATTGAGGAATTGGTCAACACGTCTACTGAAAATCCTCGTGTCGGTGGTTCGAACACCAACGCAAAACTATCAAGCCCAGTGTCTGTGAGTTCTCGGCCGCTGAGAATCTCTAATTATCGTCCCCCTGGGCACCAACTCCCCATCTTAATCCCACTGAACCATACGCATTGACAGCTTCGATGTTCAAGAGCATCTGTTGCTGAATTTAGTCAAAGAACTATTCTTAAACATAGGCTTAATCATCCTTGCGGTGTAACCAAGTATTTCTCACCCATCTTCATTAATCGATAATCCATCACAGCTTCTTTTGTTAGCATCTCTTCCAAATTGACCTTGCTCTTGTATGAGCTGGCAAAAGTAGAAGTCAGACCACTCAGCACACGTTGGCGCATGCGTGCCATCGTTTCCATGCCGACTTTTTGCAGGAAAGGAAATAGTAGCCAACCTGACAAAGTCCAGCCAAAGCCATAGGCTGGGGTCAGTATCGTTGGGCTCATGTCCAGTCGACCATAGATGTACATTTTCTTTTCCTGATTTGACCCGTAGCGTGAATATTCATCCATTTTTGCCACGGCAACTTGTTCCATTGCCCTGAAGCAATTATCTACTGCTTTTCCGCCACCAATGGGGTCGAAGCCCAGAAAGGCGCCGGTGGTTTCGATGCCTCCTCGCAGTTGATCGGCAAAATCCTCATCAGAGGAATTAACGATATGTTTTGCACCCAGGTTTGCAAGTAGTTCGACATGCTCAGCCTTGCGTACGATGTTGATCAGGGCAATATTATCTTCCTTACATATCTTGACCAGCATCTGACCAAGGTTTGAGGCTGCAGCGGTATGAATAATGGCGCTGTGTCCTTCCATTCTTGCAGTCTCTGCGAAGCCAAGTGCAGTCAGTGGATTAACGAAGGCAGATGCGCCGTCTTCAGAGGAAACATCTCTGAGCGGAAGACACATGTTCGCATCGGCAAAGCAATACTCTGAATAAGCTGATCCCGGCAAGCAGGCAACTCGCTGGCCCATCAATGCTTGTGCGGCTTCGCCTTCACCTGCTGCAATCACTGTGCCGGCACCCTCATTACCCACAGGTAGACGTAACCCATGGCGCCCCTTCTGAGAACTGTAAAAAGGCTCCGGCATGTCTGCGACGAATTTTCTGGCTGAGTATTCTGCATTTTCGAGATCTGCAGGACCGCTGAGGAGAGCGAGATCAGATGGATTGATCGGGGCTGCTTCCATCTGTACCAGCACCCGGTTTCCAGTGGGATCCGAATAGTTAGTGTCTGCGAGCTCGACAGTGAGTTTGCCATCGGCCAGTGTGCTGAAAAGTTGTTTTCCTGTGGTCATTTTGACTCCCCCTGGTTTTGCGCTTGCACCATTGTAATCTATTCTTCTTCGGCTAATTTTCTCTCGAGTCCATCGAGAATCAGATCGAGCATATAGGCAAAATCACTGCTTCTATCTTTTCCTTCAAGGTGAAATTGAATGTGCTCCCGAACATAGTGGAATTCATTGGGATCAAGCTCCTCAAGAAATCGATTACATAATGCAACGAATTCTTGCTTAGTTGAGAACGGTAGCTCGGTCGCTTGCAAGGCGAAGCCACCCAGGTGCATGGTCAATGCATGAAAGCCACGACAGGCAAGTTCTTCTGAAAAACTCGCTTCACGCATAGTGCGCAATAGTGACTCATGAAATTGGTGCTTTGACGGTCCAGCAAAACGATTCCAGATACCAGGCAACCACCGATGATTCGACATAACTCCGTAGGCGGAGATCATCTTGGATCGCAACTCGTCCTTCCAAAATTGCTTGCCGATTTGGGCATTTTGCGATTCGATTTTTGCAGTAGCGGCTTCGACCATTGCATCCAGCAAATCGTTTTTATCACTGACATGGTTGTACAGTGACATCACTCCAAACCCTAAGGATTTAGCTATGGCCCGCATGCTCAGTGATTCAAGGCCTTTCTCATTGGCCAGTGATATTGCCGCATTAACGATACGTTCGCGAGTCAAAGGTTCTTTCTTGGTTTTCTGCGGAATGCTGCTACTCCGAACTAATTGACAAACGTACACCGTACGTATAATTTACGTACGGTGTACTTATGGTAATTAGTTGGAGCTCTTATGTCTAATGCTATTGCTGTGAACCCCAAAGAATCCGGCCTGCCTGGTTTATCTTTGAATCAAGCTGCACTTATCGCCGGCTATGGCTTGCTAATTGTGACGATCACAGCCCCTTTCGCTCAGTTTTATGCGTTTCCAAGCTTATTGGATGAAACCAGTCCGGCAATAACAGTTCAGAATCTAATGGAGAATCGGAGTCTCTTTACGCTAGGTATTCTGTCCTATTTAATGAACTACACGTTCGACATCGTTGTAGCCTGGGCGTTTTATGTGCTTTTTTTACCAGTAAATAGAGCGTTGTCGCTACTGACATTCGTGTTCTGTCTTGTATATATCACTATGTCGTTAAGCGGACTACTTAACTATGTTGAAGTGTTTCGACTGTTAGGTTCTACTGAAGTCATAGCGGCTTTAAGTCCCGAGCAGGTCAATTCGCAAGTCTACGTTTTGTTCAATTCATACCAATACGATTGGGGATTCGCATTACTCCTTTTTGGTGCAGTTCTTCTTTTACGTGGCTATTTAGTAATAGTCTGCAACTACATACCAACGATATATGGCTATCTCCTAATGTTGGCCGGAATTGGATACATCGTGTATGTACTAGGTATCTATATTGCGCCTGAAATAAACCTTGGATTCATGACCCTAACTTTTGCGGCTGAGCCAATATTTATGTTTTGGTTAATCGTCAAAGGAGGAAAAATTTATGCAAGTAAACCTGAATGATCGTAAAACAGATGAGGACAGATCTATTTTAGCGAAGGACTATGAGCAAATTGATCGAAATCCTTAGCACACTCTGATTCCAAGCGTGCAACTCGTTGATCCAATAAGAGAATCGGTTAATACGTCTACATAAAATCTTCGTATCGGTGGTTCGGAACCCAACGTGCTCCTTTCTAGCTTATTGCCCGTTCATTCTCGGCGTTGACACATAACCAACTATCTCTCCCCTGGTCACTACCTCCCTCAAGCTTAGCGCCACTAAACCTGACGCGTAGACAGCTCAGTTGTTAACTAGTATCTCTTGCTGGATTTTATCGAAGGGCTGATCTCCAACTAAGTCATTATTAATAACTACTGTATTTTTACTCTGACCCTATGTATTGATAGAGTATCTGTTTGCAGCTCTTGTCGATGAGAAAGCGAATTCATGTTTAGTCAACGCCGAAAATTTTTAGTTGGGTCAACCTGTGGGCTCGGCCTAATGGGATTGGGCAAAGCCATTAGTTTATTCGCTGCAAACAATTCTTCGTTGGCGGAGCAAAGAGTATTAGAGTTTTCACGATTAGTAGAAGGAACCGTGATTGGTCCTGACGACTCGGGTTATGAAGGAGCACGTCGTACATTCAGTTTTAATCCAAGATTTAGCAAGTTTCCAGCCCTGGTTGTGCGCTGTGCTGCGGAATCGGATGTGATTCGGACTATAGCTTTTGCCCGTGAAAATGAACTACCAATAGCTGTTCGTAGTGGAGGTCATGATGTCATGGCGGCCTCTTCCAGCGATGGCGGGATAATTATTGATCTGCAGCAACTAGCCAAGATTGATATCAACGGACAGCGCGTCAATGTAGGTCCAGGAGTACGTGCGGGGCAATTGGACTTTCAGTTGGGAAATGCAGGACGGGCTCTACCACTAGTGTGCAACCCGAGTGTGGGGACTGGGGGACTGACATTAGGCGGCGGCCTGGGCTGGTTTGTTGGAACTCAGGGTGCTGCTTGCGACAAACTAACATCCGCACGAGTGATTACCGTAGACGGGAGGGCAATTATTGCCAGTAACGAGCAGAACCAAGATCTCTTCTGGGCACTAAGAGGGGGTGGTGGCAACTTCGGAATTGTTACTGAAATGGAATTTGAAACGTTCAGCAAACCAGAAGTCATAGCCGGCGTAGTTGTCTACGATGCGAGATTGCTAAAAGAATTTCTCGCCTTTTACCAGGACTTTATGAGCACTGCACCAGATGAGCTGACCGTAGAAGTTGTGGCCTATGATGGTGAAGTACCAATGGTAGCCGCAATGGCATACTACTCTGGAGATGATCGCCGGGCCGAAGCTGTACTTGAACCTCTCCGATCTTTTGGGCCACCACTAGCAGATGGTATTAGAAAACAAGAATACGGACGAACTGGTGTTCTTGCCCCTGACGTTGCACCTCACTTTACAACTCCGAATGTAGAGCTGACCAACGAGCCTCGCGAGAATGGGCTTTATTGGCAGGGCATTTCAATTTCATCCTTGAACGAGCAGACAATTAACTCTATCGATGACGCTATGAACTCCGCCCCAAGAGGCTGGACTTTTGGACTGGGTCACATAATGCGTGGAGCTGTCACCCAAGTCGAATCGGAAACGTCTCCTCTGAATAGACCATTTGGGTCAATGACCGTTCATTTCGATATTGGTTGGGCGCATAATTCACAAGCGGCAGAGTGCATGAATTGGGTTGATAGCTCGATTGATTCCTTGAAAGTTAGCGCGAGCCAACATGACTATATCAATTACATGAGCACTGATAATCATGATGCAGTGATGGCTGCCTATGGAGAAAACTATTCGCGCTTAGCCCAGATTAAACAGGTGTACGATGTTGATAATGTACTCAATGGAAACAGAAATATCAGGCCAAACGAATCGAACTATTGACACGGGGTCGATTTTTAGTAGATCCGCCCTTATTTGTCTCGTTTCAGCGCAACACGTTGACAGCTCAAGTGCTCTGGAGTATCTCTTTCAGGATTTACACGGGGGTACTCCTGGCGTGTAGACTGCTTCGATGCTCATAAGCATCTATTGCATGCAGTTAACCGAAGGGATTATCTATGTTTTTTTCAACTGTAAAAACTACTGTATTTTTACTTTGGCCTCTTTTCTTAAAATTTAGAATCGGGCAGAGACTCCCAGAATCAACACGCCGCCTACTAGTAAAGGGGCCATATATCTTACAATAAAGCGCCAGACATTGAACAAGTGCTCGTTCAAACCAGAGAGTTCCCCACGCATCGCTTCTCGCGGCGCTACCCAGCCTGCAAAAACTGCGATCAATATTCCTCCGATTGGCATCATGACTTGTCCTGAAAAGAAATCTATTTCTTCATTCAGGTGCGGATAGAACACACTAACGGCACCTACTCCCCAGGCGATGGCGCCAAGTGCAAGGACGGCCGTCTTGCGCTGCAACTTTAGCTGCTCTTCGACTGCCACCGCGGCAAGCATCAACATGGAGATAGAAGACGTTAGTGCGCCCAATGCAGCGAGGCTGAAGAATAGACCCCCAACCAGAGAACCTGCCGGCATTTGCAGGAATGAAAGTGGCATAGTGCTGAAGATCAAGCCCATACCCATGGCCGGATCCAGGCTGAACTGAAAAACAATAGGAAAAATCATAAGACCTGCCACCATGGCCACAATAGTGTCGGAGGTAGCGATGATCAGGCCGTCATTGGCAATATTTGCACTCTTGTCCATGAATGCACCGAAGGTCAACATGGCTGCTCCACCAACAACCACAGAGAAAAATGCCTGCCCAAATGCTGCCAACATGACTTCGGGTGTCAATTCTTCAAAACGGGGGCTAAGTAGATAATCGATAGCCGCACCCGCGCTACCGTTACTAAGAGAGTAAGTAGAAAGCAACGCGAGCATAACGAAAAACGCAGGCATGGCTATGCGAGAGAAACCTTCAATGCCCTTATGCAGCCCACGTAGCACGATGGCAACAGTGATTGCCATAAATAACGTTTGCCAGAGAAATGCTCGCACAGGTGTCGCATAAATCGCTGGCATGGCGCCTTCAACATAGCCACCACTGAAACCGGCCACGGCAAACGCCAAAACGCGACCCGAAATGACACCATAGATGCACAGCACCATATAGGTAGCGCAGGCACCAATGCCGCCCACTAAGCCCCACCACGGCGAGCGACCAGCGGCGCGCGCCATTTCTTTGGTTGAACCAACAGCAGACAAACCCATATGCCGGCCCACCGCGAGTTCCCCTATTAGCACTGGATAGACGATACCAACAATGCTAAATAAATAGACCAACACAAAAGCCGAACCGCCATTCTCTCCAGCCTGAAAAGGAAATCGCCACAGATTACCGAGGCCAACGGCAGCGCCAACACTAACCATCAAAAATGAAAACCGATTCGTCCAGCGGGAGGTCGTAGGCGTGGCCATAGAAGGGCTCTTTATTGTTTTAGTTTTACAAGAAGAAGACTGAAGGTAATCGAATCTGTGGTAATGCGCAATCTGAGACATTAGAAATCGAAAGTGGCGGCGTAATCAGAAGCTACTCTTACTCGCATAGCTTATTTGGGTGAGACCGAGCGTTTTGGAAGCGCTAGTATCCAGCCACAGGTGAACGGCTCCTATCTATGTTTGGCGACTGGGACGAGCAGAAGATTAAAAATCCTTCGCGGCGGTTTGAATCCAAACGCACAGCTTTCAGATCATTGCTTGTGTATTATCAATATTTGAGACTCTCTCGCTGCCGTCTTCCTGGGCACCAACTCCCTAATCTTATTCGCACTAAACTCGACGCGTAGACAGTTCAGCTGTTTATTAGTATCTGTTGCTAGACTTGATCGAAGAGACATTCCGTACAACTGGATAAGAAAACTACTGTATTTTTACTCTGACCCCATTTATGAAGTAAATCCTACGTAAAAACCTATATTTGCCTTTACTACAACAGGCTGACGAATTTCCGTGCATTTCCGAGACCCTAGATAGCCAGCCGGCCACCAGATGATTGGAGCCAATAAACCAGTCGAGAAAACCGAGACTAAATTGGATATTTATCTTGCAACAGGGTCAGCGCTGGGATGAGTCTCCATTGTATTTCTTATCCTATACTCCTTTGGAGTCATTCCAATGCTCTCTCTGAAGGTTTTATGGAAGGAAGACAGCGAAGAATAGCCCACGTCGAACCCAATGTTGGAAATTGCATCGTCTGTTTCAATCAATCGTTTAGCCGCCTCCTTAATTCGGTAAAAATTCAAAAGTTGATTGAAATTGTTATAGTGCATATGAGTATTGATAGTCCGCCTCAGCTTATACTCCTGCGCAGGTACAAGCTTTGCAAGCTCACCAATCGTAAATCCATGCCTGGTGTAGGCTCGATTGTCTTCCATCACTCTTCTAATTTTATCAATTAAGATGAGTTCTTCCTTTTTGGCTTGGGCAGTAAAACGATTAGCCTGGTTTTTCTGCTGCAGCATTGCTGGAAAAATCCGTAAAGCACTGTCATTTGGCCTGAATATCAGCAATTGAAACATCAACAGTAATGAGAAAATTGAAAATGAAAACACCCACTCCGGGATTGGCGCCGGTAATTCGACCCCGCTGAAAAGCACACTGACAGTGCTAATACTGCCATTTACAACAATCAATGCCAGTAGTGCCCCCATACTCAGCACAAAAGACACTCTGGCCTGACGGCGCAGCTCAACAAGATCGTGGTGGTATCCTCTTGCCGCAATAAAAACAGCATGCAGAGAGAGTCCCAGCATCACTGCCTGTGAAAACACAAAAGTTACCAGGAATACCACCTCACCAGCCGCGCCAAAAAGATTATAAAAAGCCCCGCCCGCTGCTCTACCCAACCAGTACACCAGGATCAGCCAAATCATAGCTGACGCTGGTCTTGTCTGATCAGTGAATAATCGAAAAGCAATTGTCCACAACAGTGCAGGTAACGCAGTAGCTAGCCTAGTGAGCACGAAGGTCAAAGGAAAAGAATACTGAACTACTTCAGGTATGTTTACGGCGATGTAGCCGATTAAGCAAACGCAGAACAACACTAGTAGCTGTCCATCGCGACTGTCCCGCCGATATATCAACAAGAACAGCCCGAGAAATAGAGCTTGCGATATGGCTAATAACGCAAATATGAGGTTACCCCAATCCATAACCAAGATAAGATAGCGGAAGGATTAGACAAGTACGAGGCGACACTTAGCAGACTACCCCGGCCTGGACACTTTTCCTTAGCTTAAAACGAGAGACCTGAAGTCACCAGCTTAATCTAAGTTGTTTTCCTTACGGATAATAATCAACTAATCGGGTCGCAGCCCAAGAATTGCAGACCTCAGCTCCGAATCGACAAGCCAGGATATATCTAACTTAAAGCCTGGCCTCTTGTCTTCTATACATTTTCAACAAAAATTAGAATTCATAGTTTACCCGCGCGTAAACAACTCGGCCCAAAGGATCTTGTAATTCACCCACGACACCTGTCGTCATACCTGTACGCTGCGCCCAACGATCGGTTATGTTGCGAGCTCCAATAGTAATTGCTGATTCACCACCGAGCCATTCGATACCGCGGTAAGTGTAAAAGGCATCGGCGTCAACCCAACTGCGGATCACATCGGTAGACTGCCATTCACTAAAAGGCGCAAATTGCTGAAAGCTGAACTCATTGGCATCGAAAATCACCTCATCGACGTAGCGCACCACCACGCTTGCCGCATGATTACCCCGATTCCAGCCTAATCGCAGGTTTGCCTTCCATTCTGGTAGTGCTGGAGCGATCGCAGTTTCTGAATTTTGTCTTCCTACAGCCTGCTCGATCGGGCGGTCAACAGATTCCTGAAACTGAAATCTATCGACGAATGTGCCCTGTAGGTTTATTCGAAAGTTCCCCAGGTTGCCGATATCGAAACTGTAATCTGCTTGCAGATCGAAAGCTTCGACCAGGACGGACGCCGCATTGGAATCACTGGCAAAGACGGTAGTGATTCTGGTGATGTCCTGGGGGTCTCGCACGATTCGCTGATCAGACAGAGGATTGCTTACCCAGGACGTCAACTGTTCAATCGAGGGATTGTTGGTTTCATCGTTCGGATCACCGGCAAAGCCAGTAGCTTGCTGGAAGTTAAAGTAATCAGTACGAAGTAATTGTACTGTATTAGTTCCCACAATCCGGTTCGCAAAATCAGTTTCGTTGTATGTTAACGACACTCTCAACCCATCTATAGGCATTAGATCGAAACCGAAGGTGAGTGTCTCAGATGATTCTGGCACCAGGTCTGGATTGCCCTGGTTGCAAGTAGTAACGAAACCTGAAAAAGAACTGAAAGGATCATCCGCATTGGAAAGACCGCAGATCTGCGGGTCGTTCAACTGTCGGATAGTGGGCGCCACGAAGGCTTCACCCCAAGTACTACGCAAGTTCAACCAGTCGACAGGTGACCACACGACACCGATCTTCGGGTCAGTGGATTCCTGTCCGGTACTGAAGTCCTCATTTCTAATCGCCGCCTCGACTTCCAGATTGTCGAGAACGGGCAATGCTAACTCCAGGAAGAACGAATCCACATGGCGCTCCGCTGCAAAGGGCAGAAGCTGGTCTCCAATGAACTGGTCACCAGCTATGATGTTCGCTGCTGGAATGTTGGAAAAGGTATCGTGTCGACGTTGATAGCCAACAGCAGCACCGACCTCACCCCCCGGTAATGAAATACCGGGGACTATGCCGGTGAAAATAGCATCCCAGGTTTGCAGCTCTGTCGTATTTTCCTCACGGAAACGAGTAGCGATGGCATCCATCACATGAACCGATGTGGCATCGGCTGGGTCGACCACCGCGAAAGGATTGAAGCAAGCATCCCGGTCATTTAACACATCACAGTTAAGACCTTGTTCAATAGCGCTAAAGCTAAGTGATTGGGTCGAGCGATCAGTATCTTGGAATTCCATAGCGGTGTAAAAGATTGAACCTCGCCAACCCTCAACGAACGGAACCGTGAAATCAGCTTGCAATGCCACCCGCCAATTGCGGTCATCGTTTTCGTCCGCTTGCGATCCGTCGGGATTATGTCCGCTTGATAGAGTATTAGCATTGCCCAGTGGGCGCCAGGCATTAAAAGTCACATCCTCATTGAAGGGAATACCAGAACCTGGATTAGTCGGGTCAGCAGTGAGTATCACTGCACCACTGGAGTCCCGGTCCGGGAGCGTATCTCCATTGGCATCGACAGCGAATAAGGGATTGCCATTAGCATCTGTAGCTCGAAATGGATTACCAGGTAGCTCACCCCTGATCATCGGCAATTCGCTAACTCGACCACCGGGGTTGGATGTGGAGGAACTGCCTGTCTCATATTGTCGCCCGTAGTTGAACTGAGCAGACAATGTCAAATCTTCACTGGAACGCCAGGTAAAACTTCCATAGTAAGTGCTAATCTCACTAGGCTCCCGAAAATCCCGTTGTGATGCGACTTCGAACCAACAACGACCAAATAGCTCAAAACCGAAGGGACTTGCTGGAGCAACACCCGGGTCAGTCCTCTCACCGCAGTTTGGGTCTGGCCGGCGTTCGCTTGCACCTATCAAAGCTCCGTTCTCGTCCCGTAGCGGCACATTAAAGTTTCCAGGATTCGCTGTGCCAGAGAAGGTTAGCCCTGACTGCAGTAACAATGGCCGTTCATGCCAAGCCAGTTCTGTGTTGTCACGGTGAGAAGCTGCAAATACGACATCGATATCGTCGCTGATAGTGCCGCCCCACAGCAATGACAATTGGGAATCTCGAAAGTCTCCACGAGAATCACCTTCAGTATATGCCTCGAGCTTTAGGCCTTCGTAGTTTTTAAACGGCACAAAATTTACAACGCCCGCAACAGCTTCAGAACCATACAAGGCAGATGCACCGTCAGCGACAATGTCTAGGCGCTGGATGGCGATGTTGGGCAACATGACCAATACGTTTTCTGTCGGAACGCGCTTGCCATCCATTAGTGTCAGAGTGGAACTGGCGCCCAAACCTCGAAGGTTGACACTGGTTACATTGCTGCTGGTGCCTTGAACACTATTGGTAATTGCAGACTCTGCACCGTTTACGAAGGTAAGATTCTGCACCACCTCGCCCATATTGATGGTGCCTTCGGCTTCCAGGTCTTCTGCGCTGAATTGGGTCACTTGGGAAGCGGCAGTAAAGCCTTCACTGCGCCGAATATAAGAACCGGTCACCAGCACTTCCTCTACCGTCTGAGTATCATTCTGTGCGTGCGCCAATATTGGTAAACATGGCAATGTCGCCAGAACAAATTTTATAGATAAGGACAGCTTCCTTTGAGTCGCAGGGATGAACATACAATCTCTCCTCAATAATATGTGGTACGTTTTAGTTGTTATTCACGACGTTTTTCACGTCACAGATTTTTCTTTTTCCACAATATGTCTGTTATGATTTGGCGCTTAACAAATCTCTTAACACATCCTCCTCAGTCAGGATTTACTAGATATTCTTCGTCGGATACTGGCTCCAGCCAATTGACTTCGCCTGCATAGAATGTCCACTGCAGAGCATCTTGCTCGGGCGTTGCCCCATGCCAATGTTCGACTCCGGCTGGGGTAAACCACGCTTCCCCGGGACCATACTCAACGACAGGCCCGCCACGATTCTGGGCTCGCCCCCGGCCTTCTTCGATCATCAGGAGCTGGCCACTTCCTTCATGGCTGTGCCAGTTGGAGCGCACACCAGCAGGAAACAAGATGCGCAGCCTGCGCATGCCCTCCATGTTTTCTACTGCCGGGCTTCCTCCCATAAAAGTATTCTCAGCTGCATGAATGCCATCTGAGATGTGGGCGTCGATCACTGCATAGATCAGTGCAGCTGCTACCGCAATCGAGACAGGCAGTTCTAACCAATGCTTGTTGCTATTCTGTTTATTTATTTATGCCTCTACTTCGGTGACACGTTCACCGTTACATACTGGTCGTGGTACAAGCCGCCGTCATCGGCTCTTGCCCATAGAACATAGGTCCCTGGTTCATGAAAGATTGCTTTAACCTCATAGTGACCATCTTCGGGCACTGGCGGAGGAGTCCACAGCGCTCCCCAGGGTGAGTTTGCTGCAGGTCGGGTGTCTTCCCAGGGTTTAATCTGGTCAGGAGAGAACGCAACCTTTCCCGGTCCGCGATAAAGATTCCAACTCAGGAAAAGGCCGTTCGTTTTTCTGACCGTCGGTGCCTGCGGGGGCATCAACATCAGCTCCTCACTCGTAAATCTGCGGCGCAAAGACGGGCGGGGCTTCGGTAAACCGTCATCCTCTACAATCGCCGCTAAAGTCAGTTCATCGCCTACCATGACGTTGCGTACATGACGCCCATCGGTGGTTTCTCCCACG
>JANQJM010000203.1 GCA_028281635.1 Pseudomonadales bacterium
CTATATTTTGGACTCGATCGCTGATCTGTCAGCCTTGTTAACCAAGCACTAATGCATCAGGGTCTTTCAGTCCACTGGACAACACTTCTACTGCTCTTATACTCCACTATTCAACAACCAGATTTCGCAGGGAGCAAATTTTGGCAGTCCTTATTGCTGACGACGACAAGGCAATCGTAAAAGCACTTACTTTGCTATTGGATAGTGAACACATGCGGTCTGTAGCATGTAGCACACCTGCAGAAGTTTTGGATCGAGTGAAAGAAGCTTCGTTCCAATTGGCACTGATCGATCTTAACTATCATGAAGACACAACGTCCGGCAAAGAAGGCTTAGAGCTTATTTCTGAGATGCGTAAGCTGGATAGTGACCTTCCCATAGTAGTGATGACTGGTTGGGGCACAGTCAATATCGCAGTTGAAGCCATGAAACGAGGCGCTGTGGACTTTATTGAGAAGCCCTGGGAGAAGAACGATCGTCTCATCAACACCATACGCACTCAAATTCAATTGCGTAACGCTTCTCGCCAGGAACTGAAGCTGAAGACAGAGAATCGCTTGCTTAAGAATCAGCAAGCGAACACCAGTCACTTAATCTGTGAATCACCATTGATGAAAGAAGTGATTAACCTGGCCGATCGCGTTGCCGGCAGTGATATGCCCGTACTAATCACCGGAGAAAACGGCACGGGTAAAACCTTGTTAGCAAAATACATTCATGAGCAGTCGGCGCGGTCAGAGAATGCCTTCGTTGCGGTCAATATGGGAGGCATCTCCGATTCCATCTTCGAAAGTGAGATGTTTGGCCACATTAAGGGAGCGTATACGGATGCGAAATCTGAACGAGTTGGTCGGGTTGAGCTTGCAGAAGACGGAACGCTTTTCATGGATGAGATAGCCAACATGCCTACTCAACAGCAGGCAAAAATACTAAGGCTACTCGAAGAGTTTCGCTATGAGCGACTGGGAAGCTCACAAACCCGGGAAGCGTCAATACGAGTCATTTCTGCCACCAACGCGGACCTGGATAAACTGATTACCGAACAAGGATTCCGCCAGGATCTCCTTTATCGCCTCAACGGGGTGGCCCTGGAAATTCCACCGTTGAGAAACAGACAGGAAGATATCCTGCCCCTGTCCCAACAATTCTTGCAGAATGCAAATGCCCATTATGATTCTGCTGCAAAGGAGTTCACATCCCGAGCTATGAGAGAACTGCAGACCTACAGCTGGCCCGGAAATGTCAGAGAGCTGCAACATGTAATAGAGCGGGCTGTACTACTCTGCAGTCGAGATGCTATTGATTCTATTGATTTGCAATTGACATCCAAGATAGATGAGCCAGGTGTCGCAGTTCAGGATGAGTTTTACGAGATGACTCTGGAAGAAGCCGAAGCATGGTACATCCATCAAGTCATTGAGAAGCACGCCGGCAATCATACGCAAGCAGCCAAGGCGCTCGGAATCAGCAGATCGGCTCTATACCGCCGAATAGAAAAAACAAGGCATTAAGGTGTCTCCACCCCGCTCTCAATCTGGCAAACCCGTAACACGCCGAGTCTCATCGGAACAAAAACTCTTTCTGTCTGTACTAATCAGTGCAGTACCGGTGGTATTGCTTTTGTTTTACGTATTTACCGATGAGGAAATCTCTCTCACGTTCAAACTGACGATCTCTGGCTTTTGTCTTCTCTGGTTATTGGCTGTTGCAGCGAGTGTTCGTGAGAATTTTGTTTATCACTTGCGGACGCTGAGCAATCTCATTGAAGCGATTCGAACTGAAGACTACAGCATGCGTAGCAGCCGGGTTAGAGATCCTGGAGAGCTGGCGGAACTTTATCAACAGATTGACAATCTCACTCACCAGCTAAGAGCAGTTAAACAGCAGGAACTGGAATCCGAAAAACTACTGGAGCGAATCGTCAACCAGATCAACGTGGCGATTGTTGCCTGCGACGACAAGGACAATATACGACTCGTCAACCGGCTTGCGAGCAAGCTATTGGATGTAAAGCCCGACGAGCTTATCAGCAAACCGTTCAACGAAACGGCCTTGGCTGACGTCGTGGACGAGGAAGGATCGAAACTAATTGATCACGACTTCCCAGGGTCCGCCGGTCGCTGGCAGGTCAATGTACAACCCTATCGCTATCAGGGTAAGCCGGGCAAGATTGTGTTTATTACCGACCTCAAGCAAGTGTTGAGTGAAGAAGAGATAAGCGCCTGGCAACGGCTCATTCGCGTTATCGCCCATGAGGTAAACAACTCACTCACGCCGATCAGTTCTATTTGCCAGACTCTGGAAACTCATCTGGAGAAACTCCCTGAGCTGAATGACACTGATCTCAAACAAGGATTAGCAGTCATCGAAGAAAGGGCCAAAGGCTTGCGCGATTTTATTTCCGTCTATGCAAGAATTGCCAAGTTGCCCGACCCGCACAAAGTCTCATTTCCCATTGAAGGTTTAATGACCAAAGTCCAGCGATTCTTTGCAGATCAGCCAGTCGTCACCAAGGAAGTAGATACCGACCTGACTCTGTTTGGAGATCCTGTCCAAATTGAACAAGCGTTGATAAATCTGGTTAAAAATGCTGTTGAGGCAAACCTAGGTGCTGAGCAGCCCGTTGAGCTGGACTGCGTCCGTAAGGCTGGGTATGTGGAGTTTTCAGTTCTGGACAACGGATCTGGTATCAGCAATCCCGCAAATTTATTCATCCCTTTCTACACTACCAAGGAAAAAGGTGCCGGTATCGGCTTAGCACTCAGTCGACAAATAGCAGCCAAACATGGTGGACAAGTCATCTTGGAGAATCGCAAAGATCTTGCCGGTGCTATCGCGCGATTGCAATTACCCATTACAGTCTGATCACACTGTGTCCCTTAGCCGGGACAATCTACTGTCCCATTTTTAAAAACAACCTACTCGCTAGCGTACGTAACCTTATTGCAAGGCCGCTAAAACTCTGTGTTTGAAGATTTGGCACGATGGTTGCTGCTCACGTTTTCAATACACGGGATTTCATTAGCAACCTTAGAGCACTATCACGAACAAACATGCCGAATGTCGTCCCGCTACAGAAATTTAATGTTGTAAGGAGTTGGCCAATGAGAAAGCTTTCCAATCGACCAGGCAATAAAATTTTCCCGCTTGTGCTGCTTGTTGTGTTCATTTCTTATACTGCCGAGGCTGAGTCTGCCAGCCCTGCATTAAGCATCGTCGAAAGTTTTGAAGAAATCTATCTGACAGTAGACATTGACGACCAGGCCGAAAGAATAGAGCCATTGCTTAATGAAGCGGAGCTGTACCGCGACAATAATCCCAACGAAGCAGAAGCCTGGTTTGCCAGTGCGTTGATCAGAAGTGCGTATGCCCAGACACAGGGATTACGCGCGCTGAGATTGGCGAGGACTTCGCGGGATGAATTTGAGAGAGCCATTGTGCTGGACAATTCTGCACTGGGCGGATACTCGCAGGCATTTCTGGGTCGACTGTATTTCACATTGCCGGGATGGCCCATTAGCTTCGGCAATGATGACAAAGCTGAGGAGTTGCTGCTGGAAGCGTTATCTATCAACTCAGAGACTGCAGCCAACAATCTGTATTTCGCTTTGTACCTGATATCCCAGGAAAGATATGACGAAGCCCAAGATTACCTGAATCGTGCCAAAGCGGCGGCTCCAAGACCTGAGTTTCCAAACTGGGATGCCGTGCTGCAAAGGGATGTGGAACGCGCGTTAGCGGAGGTCCAAAACGAGCTCCAGCGCTAGGGCTGGTAAATGCTTAAACTGTCCCGATTTTGGGACAGTCGATTGTCCCAACTTTGGCGAAATCAGTCTTTCAGATTTTTCCAAAAACTAATAAATCCATATATTTTAATGAGTTACATTACTGGCACGGGGTTTGCTGTTAATACTGTGCTGGTCAGTGCTCACTGTTAACCAAACTCGAATAGGAGTTGATACCAGATTGGTAGTGTGGAGCAGCATGCAATCTAGAAAGGGGAGCCTGGCCAGCATTGAACATGACGACGCGTCACCAACTACTCTGTCACGATGAGAAAGTCACATGGACAAAGTCCGCAAAAAGTCGAAATTTGCCGTAGTCAGAAAGATCGCGCTCAGTGTAGTAGCCATAGCTGTCCTGGTCTCGGGCGCTATTGCGATCGCTAATATTGATTTCGAAAGTCGCCGGGTTGATCGGGATACGCTGCTGATTGGCACGGTTGAACGCGGTGATTTGGAAATTCGCATTAGTGCCAATGGCCAACTACTCCCCAGAGACCTCGAACTCATCTCTGCACAGGTGGAGGGAAGAGTCGCCCGTGTGCATGTTGATCCAGGCGATGAGGTTACAAAGGGACAGCTACTGGCAGAACTCACCAATCCACAATTAGTTAATGCGGCTGAAGAAGCCTACTCCGCCTGGGAAGGTGCGGTTGCCGATTTGCAGGCTTTTGAAGTTGAACTGGAGAATCAGATACTGAACCAAGAATCGGAAGTGATGAGGGTTCGGTTCCAGCTTGAAAAAACTAGTATGGAACGGGAGAGGAAACGACCGCTACATCAAAAGGGAATTATCCCGGACATCGAGTTTCAGCAGATTCTCCTCGATGTTGATCAATTACAACAAACTCTTGAGATTGAAAATAAACGACTACAGCGCAATCGTGACAATATGCAAACCTTGTTGTCCGTCAGAGAATCACGGGTCACCCAACTCGCACGGGCGTTGGACCGGGCAAACAACAACGTCAGCAGTCTCGAGATTACCGCCGGTATAGATGGCATCGTGCAGGAATTGGATCTGGAACTTGGTCAGCAACTCATGCTGGGAAGTCCTATCGGTAGATTAGCCCGGCAGGATTTACTCTATGCTGAACTGAGAGTACCAGCACGTCAGGCTGGGGACGTTGTTAGAGGACAAAACGTTGTAGTTGATACGCGCAACGGCACGGTCAATGGAGTGGTAACTCGCATTGATCCAGGAGTTACCGAAGGGACTGTCATCGTCGATGTGGACATACACGATGCATTGCCACGCGGCGCGCGTCCTCAGTTACAGGTGGAAGGCATCATCTACGTAGCCCAGATAGCGGATGCGCTACACGTCGGCAGGCCGACATTCATTCGTACAGATGCGGAAGTCACGATCTACAAACTGGATGATGTGGGTGAGTACGCTGAACGCATCAATGTGCGCATGGGCAGAGCTTCTGTCAACAGAGTGGAAATCCTCGATGGCCTGGTGCCCGGGGACCGGGTTATTTTGTCTGACAGCAGCGACTGGCAGGATCACGACCGTATCCTATTAAACTAGATAGCAAATCACCCTGGCCACAAGCACGAGTGTGGATAGGCAGCAGCAAGTAATTAGTACAGGAATTGATTATGACTGGTAGAACATTGATCCAACTTGAGAATGTCAGCAAAACCTACAAGGTCGGTAAGTTGGAGAGCACTGTCCTAAGCGACATCGATCTGACTATCTCCGAGGGGGAATATGTTTCTATCTGCGGGCCTTCCGGCTGTGGCAAATCTACCCTGCTTTCCATCATCGGCGTGCTGAATGGCGCCACAACTGGTCGTTATCTGTTCGATGGCGCAGACATCACCAGCATGAAGCAGTCCGAGCATGCACGAATTCGTAATCGTCAAATTGGGTTTATTTTCCAGGCATTCAATCTTAGTTCGGAAATGACAGCAGCGGAAAACGTTGAGCTTCCATTGACCTACCGAAAAGAAATGGGTCGAAAAGAACGTAAGGAACTAGTGGAAGAAATGTTGGACAAGATCGGCATGACTGATTTCGCCAATCACTTTCCGGCACAGCTTTCCGGCGGCCAGCAACAAAGAATTGCCATTGCACGAGCGTTAGCAGGAAAACCAAAAATCATTCTTGCAGACGAGCCTACCGGCAATCTGGATTCCAAGGCTGCTGCTATCGTAATGGATATTTTCGACCGACTAAACGCCGAAGGTACAACTATCTGCCTGGTGACCCACGATCCACGCTCTGCCTCCAAAGCAAAGCGTCAGGTGCATTTGTTTGATGGACGAATTGTCGATGGCCCTAAGGAAGAAGGGTCGAACGAAGACAGCAATGGAAGTAACTCAAATCACTTACATGCTGTTTAGTATGACGAACACAAGGGGGAGTACTGCATGCTGGCGACAAATTATGGACAAGAGAACGCCAGTCTTCCTAAAAATTGCACACATGGATGTGTGATTTTTTTGGCAATTCGTGATTTCAGATTACACCAATGATTAACAGGATCTACTGATCGATGCTAGCACTCAATGATCTGAAGTATTTGCTACGTTTACTCGCTAAAACTCCGGGTTTTACTGCAGTTACTCTCCTGGTCATTGTCTTAGGTCTGTCACTCTTTCTAACCAGCTTTACCTTCACTCGACAGATTGCCAGCGAGCCCATGCCGTTTCCTGACGGAGACCGCTATGTGACTTTGGGCGCCAACGATGGCCGCAGCGGTTTTATGTTGCAACGATCTGTTCACGATGCACTCAGCTTCAGCACGCTTCGCGACAATGCGGAGAGCTTTAGCTTGCTTGGAGCTTACAACCGCAGCTATGTGGTGCTCAGCGGTGACGGATTTCCACAACGAATTGAGCAGGCAACTATTACGGCGGAGCTATTTGCTGCGACCGCTGTACAACCAGTACTAGGGAGAATGTTCAATAGCAACGATGCCCTTGCTTCAGGCAGCATGGCGGCCATCATCAGTCATGATGTTTGGTCAAGTTTCTTCGCCGCGAATCCCAACATTGTTGGTCAGTCCGCTGACATTAACGGTGAGCCCACCACCATCATCGGCATCATGCCAGAGGGCTTCGGCTTCCCCCGCGGCGCGAAGTTGTGGACACCCTTGATTGTCTCAAACGGCTCACTGCCAGGAGGGGACCCCCTTAACGTCGTTGGCATACTGAATGCTGACGCCAGCCCTGACTCCGCCAGACTAGAAATTGAATCTCTGATGGGAGCGTTGTTTGAAGAATATCCCGACTATGACACGAACCGGGTAGAGACCATACGGCCCTACGCATCGCTCTACCCCGGTGGGGTCACCCTGCCAGATATCCTGCTTTATATTGCCTGGATAGTGCTGGTCTTGGCTGTAGTCAACCTCTCTTCACTGCTTTTCGTTCGCCTTGCATCCAGAGAGCAGGAATTACTCATCAGGTCCTCTGTTGGCGCGAACGGTGTTGAGCTAGTGAAACAGGTTCTGATGGAAACATTTTCCTTTTGCTTCCTTGGGCTTGTGCTGTCCATTGGTCTTTCAAGCTTACTGTTACAAGTCCTTCGAATAGCCTGGGGAGTCGATGTGCCCTACTGGGTGGATTTCAAACTGGATTCGCAGGGGGTTCTTGCAGCATGTCTGACAACAACAGCCGTGTGGCTGATTTCTGGCGTCGCCATCGCCAAACGTGCTTATGCAAGCGATACCGCAGACGTATCCATAGGCTCTGCAGTAACCGGTAAGGGAAAACGGGACTCTTCACAATATGTCGTCGCAATTGAAGTCGTGCTCTCCTGCTTTTTATTGGTTTGTTGCGGTGGGGCCATCTATCTTTTCCAGCTTGGCTACAACACTGACTACGGTGTCGAAAGCGAAAACACGATTGTCGCGTCTTTTAGCTTTGCCAATGAAAACTACAATGAAGACTCACAGCGCACTGGTTATATACGCAACTTACTAAGCAGTGTTGAATCCACCTACGGTGTGGATGCTGCTGCGGCCACTTCGTCGCTGCCCCATCGCATGGGAAGACGTGGCACTTTCATCATTCCTGATATCGAACCGGAGGCAGCAGACGACTCGTTCCGGCAGTCAACTATTTCCATTAGTGCAGACTACTTCGACATCATGGGAGTGACGGTTCTGGAAGGGAGGGCCTTTGACGGCACGGACACTCCCGATTCGGAAGCCGTCGCTATCATCAGTGAAGAATTCGCCGAGCAATTTTGGGCTGATGAGTCCGCCATCGGCAAGCAGATTATAAGCAGCACTGACGGGCAAGAACAAAACCTGACCATCGTTGGAGTAACCAGCCTCGTCCTGCAAAGCGAATATGACTTCGAACGCTTGCCTAGCATTTACAGACCAGTGGCGCAGTATACCCCTGACAACTATTACCTGGTGACCAAACATTCAGCGGAGGTCACGGCAGCTGAGCTAGAGCCTGCGATCAGATCAGCGGCTCTCGGCGTAGACAGAAACCTGCCAGTGGAAAACATTCGTCCTTTGGCAGATCAGATGGTTATAGATAAATCTGGAGTCGGCGGATTCGCTATGCTTTTCGTCGAGTTCACTATTGCCACCCTGATTCTCGCAAGCATAGGAATCTATGCCGTGATCGCCAGATCAATCTACTTGCGCACACATGAAATAGGCGTACGACGGGCGCTTGGCTCCACAGACTTGAGACTGATTGCCAGATTCCTGCAGAAAGGCGCTTACTTCCTGGGTGCTGGCATAGTCTTTGGTGCAATTCCGGCAATGGCCTTATCAGTAACGGCTTTTTCGGTAATGGCACCGATAGGCAATCAGGTGATCGCCTATATGCCCACCATTTCTCTATTTGCCGTGTTGATCGTCTCTTTCTTAATCGTTATCGCGTCATACATTCCTGCGAAGAAGGCCGTGGCTTTAGAGCCCGGTGATGCGTTGCGCTATGAGTAATTCGACTAAAGGGTGTAACAAGCATTATGCAACTACTAAGTGACTTCAATTATTCGTTGCGCTTGCTACGAAAAACACCTGCATTTACAGGCATTACGTTGTTAATAATTGTGCTGGGCCTTTCTCTGTATACGACCGCCTATACTTTGGAACAAATTCTCACCGATAAACCATTGCCCTACCCAGATGGTGATCGCTATGTCGCATTGAAAACGATATTTGAAAATTCGGGTAATAATGAAAGAGGGCTGAACAACCACAGCGAATACTCTTATCGATACATAGAGGCGAATTCTGACAGTTTCTCGTCGTTGCATGCCTACACCATGTCAAACTACGTATTGAGCGATGGTGAATATGCCCGAACCTTCAGTGGCGCGGCACTGGAATGGGAATTTTTGCAAGCGACCGCCATAACCCCCATCCTGGGTAGAGTTTTCAATCAAGCCGATGCTGTTCCAGGGGCAGAGAGCGTAGTTGTTATTAGCGAATCCGTATGGGAAAGCTATTACAACAGTGATCCGGGTATTATCGGTCATACCAGCAGGATCAACGGTGAACCAGCAACGATTGTTGGTGTACTACCCAGTAGTTTCCAGTTTCCTATATGGGAACAAGTCTGGGTGCCGCTATCTATCTCGCAGACCCCGGCGCCGCCCGATGGCAGTGTCTTCGATGTTTCTTCATCTATCTCCTTAGTCGGAATCCTGGAACCTGGAGTTGACTCGGACAGCGCAGGTAACGAACTCACTGCTCTTGTCAGTCAATTGGCTAGCTCGTTCCCGGAGACTTTCGACGACCGGCTGGAATACCTGTCACCATTCGTAAGCCTGAATCAGGACCGCGGATTCAATTTTGGCAGGATAATGTCTTTCATCACCTTGGTGATCCTGGCTCTTGCGGTGATCAATCTCTCTTCACTGCTCTTTATCCGATCCAGAAGCAGGCAACACGAACTGGCAGTACGATCTTCTGTGGGGGCAAGCGGACGCGAACTGGCAAAACAGGTATTACTGGAGTCATTCGTTATTTGTTTCATTGGATTTCTGCTGAGCCTGGTGCTCAGCATGGTCCTCACCGAAACACTGAACTATCTTTTCGTAAACAGCATGGGCCTTTTGCCCTTCTGGTTTGAGATGTCATTGGAGGCCGATGCTATAGCAATCGGCCTGTTTCTAACGGCACTCATCTGGCTTGCCGCCGGCCTGCCGATGGCAGTACACGCTTACCGGAGTCAATCTGCCGCCTTGCTGGGGGGCAATAATAAAGGTGTTCAATCTTCGAGTCGTAATCTGGTCACGAAAGCTGTTGTCACGACAGAAGTCGTGCTGTCTTTTTTCTTACTCGTCTGCTGCGGTGCGACCATTTATATCGCAGCGCGGGTACTGGATGTTGAATACGGCATAGATACCCAAAAACATATGGTTGGTTCATTCAACCTTAATCATCCTGACTATCAGTCGGACTCCGAGAAAGTCCGCTATATTCAAACTCTGATTGAACGTGTAGAAGAAATCCCGGAAATCACTCTGGCCGCAGTCAGCACCGCACCCCCCGGTAGTTTTGGCCTCGCAGCCAACTATGAACTCGATGATCGTGATGTGGCAGTCGGTGACCAATTGCCAATTTTGCGAACTATCTGGGTAAACGACGGCTATTTTGACTCTCTGAATATTGAGCTGCTGTCAGGCAGGGAATTCACAGGAGGCGATACAGGCAACTCCAATGCAATTACGGTTATACAGCAAAATCTTGCTGACTCGCTGTGGCCGGGAGAATCGGCGCTAGGCAAACGAATAGGAGTTACTCGACAAGGCGAAACTGAGTGGCTGACTGTGGTGGGGGTGGTGTCAAACCTGCTGCAGGCAGCAATGAACATCAGTGATATTCCACCGAGTATTTATCGCCCGATCAGCCAAAGCACACCGACCAACTACTATTTGGTCGCTCAATTTCAAACCAATATCTCACTGGCCGATCTCGAAACTCAGCTGCGGATTGCTGCAGGCAATGTTGATCGGAACATTGCAATTGACAACTTCCGGCTTTTGCAACGGCAAATAGAAATAAACCAGGCTGGCCTCGATATTCTCGAGCCAGTTTTTCTGACATTTGCGCTCGCCACGTTCTTGCTGGCGGGTATAGGCATATATGGCGTGATCGCCAGATCCATTACGCTGCGCAAACATGAGATTGGCGTTCGCCGAGCCGTGGGATCTGGCAATCACGCGATTGTTTTGAGATTTCTGGGACAAGGCACGGCTTACCTGCTAATTGGCACATTACTGGGCGGTACCACTGCGGTGATAGCTATATCGGGTATCGTTTCCTCTCTTTCCAGTTCCGCCAGTATGTCAGCATTTCTACCTACAACGGTATTCACCGTCATCCTGCTGATGGGCGCTTTGGTATTTCTAGCCTGTTATATCCCAGCTAAACGAGTGATCAGCTTAGAACCCGGTGACGCGCTCCGCTATGAATAATCTGACTATGGGCAAAGTATGATGCAAATGCTTACAGACCTTAAGTATTCAGTCCGCCTGTTAAAGAAAACACCAGCGTTCACTGGGATCACGTTGCTGGTAATCGTATTGGGTTTGTCACTCTACCTTGCCAGCTATTCACTGGTAGAAACTTTTTTTAGGGAGCCCTTGCCATTTCCGGATGGTGAACGCTATGTGACGCTGAAATCCATCGATCTGAACACTAACGCTGATAACGGCCGCAACGTTTACGATACCTATTTCTACCATCGACTTAAGGCAACCACAGATAGTTACTCATTGCTCGGCGCTTTCAGTAATGCCTCTTTGGTTCTGAGCGATGGAGACTACGCAAGTACCTATGAAGGTTCCTATGTCGAGGCAGAACTCTTCGCGGCGTTTAGCGTTGATCCGGTACTAGGCCGTTCACTTGATCAGGATGATCAGGTTCCCGGGTCAGCTCCGGTGGTAGTGATAAGTCATGGACTTTGGCAGGAGTACTACGCTGGCAATGCTGATGTGGTAGGAAGAGTAAGCGAGATCAATGGCCAAGCTCACACCATCATCGGCGTTATGCCGGAATCGTTCAACTTTCCGATACAGCAGCACTTGTGGTTACCCCTTTCGCTATCGAATAGCAGCCAACCAGGTGAAGGGCGCTTACTGTCACTAGTGGGGATATTAGGAGACTCGATTGATCTCAGTCAGGCGGATGCGGAATTGAAGGATTTGGTGGATCAGCTGGGCACAGAGTTCCCCGAAATCTACGCGAACCGATCAGGCCTGGTTGCACCGTTCGCAGCAATTTATTCGCCGTCCAATTTTCCAATGCCCTTAATCATGAGCGCTATAAGCGTAGTTATCCTGGGCCTGGCCATAGTGAATCTTTCTTCACTCTTGTTCATGCGTGCCAATGCCCGTCAACAGGAGTTAGCCATTCGCTCTTCTGTAGGCGCAAATGGCTGGCAGCTGGCGAATCATGTACTAATTGAATCGTTCACCATTTGTCTTTTTGGTTTTTTACTGAGCCTGCTGGTTAGTAGTTTGATGCTGAGTATTTTACACACTGTGATGGTAAACAGCGTCGACGTAACTCCATTTTGGATGCAGTCTGGGTTGGATAGTCGAGGGATCACAAATGGTGCAATCTGTGCGCTCGTCATCTGGTTGGCGTCCGGGTTAGTCGTAGCCTACAAGGTCTATCGGGGTCAGCCCGGTGCCATATTAGGCAGCGCCAATAAAGGAGCAGATCCGTCAAGCACCAACAAGACAACCAGTACAGTGGTTGTTATCGAAGTCACCTTGTCCTGTTTTCTGCTGATTCTATGCGGCGTGTTCGTCAACATGATGGCGCGATGGACCAATGCGGACTACGGGGCTGGAACACAGAACTTGATTATCGGTGAAATCGATTTAACCCATCCAGATTACAACGAGAATGCGACAGCCCAGCTTACCTACATACGTAACCTGATAAATGAAGTGCGTCAGATTTCGGGCGTCAGTGCCGCTACGATCACCACTCAACCTTCCTACGCCCTGGGTCTGCCGGGCACTTATGATCTCGATGACCGGGATCTGGCTCGTAATCAACAGCTACCTCCCCAGACAACTTATTGGGTCGACCATAGCTATTTTCAGACCGTCGGTCTGAACGTTCTTGTCGGCAGAGAGTTTGACGAAGGCGATACAAGTGAGTCAGAAAACGTGGTCATTGTGGATGAGACTTTCGCGCAACAGATGTGGCCCGACCAAACTGTCATCGGTAAGCGAGTCATGAGCCTGGCAGGAGACCAACAACAGTGGCTGACTGTGGTAGGCATAGTGCCGACAGTACGAACTGTAGATGGAGTTCTGGTTGCACAAGAACTTCCAAGATTTTATCGCCCGATCGCTCAGCAGGTGCAGAGCAGTTTTTTTCTGGTGGCGAGACACCAACCGGATTTGGACGTCAATAGCCTGCGAACCCAGATCAACAGAGCCGCTGGCCGGGTGGATCGGAACATCCCAATAAACGAAATCAACACATTGGAAAAGACGATTTCGCTGCGCTTCGGTGCCACACCGGTATTCGAACAAATATTCGTCGAGTTTTCACTGGGAACTTTGGCGTTGGCATGCATCGGTATTTATGGGGTTATCGGACGCTCAATAAGTCAACGCACCCAAGAAGTTGGAATTCAAAGGGCGCTCGGCTCGACTGATTTTCGAATTATTTTCCGATTTATGAAAAACGGGTTTTATTTTCTTGTCGCTGGACTCGTGTTAGGTGCTATGCCTGCGTACCTTCTAATTAACGGATCGTTCTCCAATTTCGGATTTCTCATCGACCTGCTCGACCTGCCGGTAATTACGCTACTGGTGATCATAATCATGGCGGTATTGGTCACTGCCGCCTGCTACTTGCCTGCAAAGAGAGCTGTTGCCATGGAGCCGGGTGATGCGCTGCGTTATGAGTAGCTATTCAGTGAGTAACAAGTAATGCAAACACTTGATGACTTGAAATTTTCTATTCGATTGCTGCGAAAGACGCCTGTATTCACGGCTATTACTGTCCTGATAACTGTCTTGGGTCTTTCGCTGCATATTGTGAGTAGCACTTTAACAAGAGCGATGTCCGATCAGCCGATGCCATTTCCTGATGGCGAACGTTATGTCACTCTGAAGACAATCGATGCTGCAACTGGGGTCGACAACGGCACGAGTAATTTCGATTCCTACTCCTACAATCAGCTGAGGTCACAAGTTCAGAGCTACGATGTTCTTGGAGCCTTTATTGAAACCAGCTTTGTTCTGAATGGCGGTGAATACGCAAGAACGTATATCGGATCGCGAATCGATCCTGAGGTGCTAGCGGCGACCAGCGTCATACCTGTGAGTGGCCGTAATCTGTCGATAGCGGATTCGTTTAATAGTAACGATCCTGTCGTACTCATAAGCCATGCCTTGTGGCAGGAATATTACGCTGGCGCCGATATCATTGGCCAGGTCAGTCAGATCAACGGTGACCCTCACACAATAATCGGGGTGATGCCGGAGGGTTTCAATTTTCCAACCATTTCAGACCTGTGGATTCCTCTCTCCACTAACAGCGCTGCCCTGCCTGGAGAGGGCGATGCGTTGTCACTGATCGGTGTTCTAACATCTGAAGCAACCACAGCCACCGCAGAGATTGAACTGAACGCAATTATGCAGCAGCTCGCTGGCACCTACCCCGATCTCTACAGCAACAGGTCCGAGCTGGTATTGCCCTTTGCCTCCATATTTACTCCGGTAACCTTTGGTTTGTCTCGCAATATGAATTTCATGACTATCGTCATCTTATTGTTAGCAACCACAAATTTGTCCTCACTACTGTTTATGCGTGCCAGCGCGAGAGAACAGGAACTTGCCGTACGCTCCACGCTTGGTGCAAATGGCTGGGAACTGGCGAAACAAGCGTTAATGGAGTCCTTCCTCATTTGTTTTTTTGGATCTCTGGCAAGTTTGCTAGTGAGTGGCTATCTGTTGGCGTTTTTCCGAAATCAGTACTTCGCCGCGTCGGGTGCAATGCCAATGTGGTTCGAGCTGAGTCTGAGCCCTTACGCTATTACAACGGGCGGGGTTTTGATGTTTGTGATTTGGATTCTTGCAGGTTTATGGGCAGCAATCAGAGCGTACCAGAGTCAATCCGAGAATACGCTGAATTCCGCAAACAAAGGCACTAGCAAACCATCTGGCAGCACTGGGTTTAAATTTATCGTAGGCATAGAAGTCGTAGTTTCTTTCTTCTTACTTATATGTTGCGGTGTCATGTTCTATCTGATGGAGCGAATAGTCAATGCGGACTTTGGGGTAGTCACGGAGGACTATGTGGTTAGCTCTTTCAGTTTGGTCCAATCACAGTATGAGGAGAAATCATCTCAAATCGCTTTCATTGAGAACTTTCAACAGGCCTTATCAAGTATTTCGGAAATCGGAGAGGTGGTTGTCACAAGTGCGCCTCCAGGGCTACTAGGTTTGACAGGTTTCTATGAAATCGAAGAAAGGCAAACAGCTGCCAACCAACGCGCCCCGGAATATAGATCGGTTTGGGTTAACCCAGGCTACTTTGAAGCATTAAACATACCTGTATTACAAGGAAGAGAATTTGACCGCAGCGATTCTGAAAACTCAGAGTCGGTTGCCATTATCAGCGAAGAGTTCGCCCGCGAGTTGTGGCCCCAATCCTCACCGATCGGAAAAACGATTCAGTCCACTGTGAATGAGCGATCTGAAACAGTCTCAGTTGTCGGAGTCATATCTGGGCTAATGCAGTCTCCGTTCGGTTCGGAAATCACGATTCAGCCAAGTTTGTATCGGCCACTGACACAGTCTTCACCCAACACTTTTTATGTTATGGCGGAGCTTGATTCATTGGTAACCCTATCCGAATTGGAAGAAAGCATCAGAACAACAGCGGCCCAAATCGACCGCGAGGTGTCACTTGCTCAAGTTCAGACTCTTAGCAGAGTGATCGTAAGTCGACAGGGTAATGTGGATCTAATAGCAAGAATCTTTGCTGGTTTCTCCATAGTCACATTAGTTCTAGCGGCGATTGGGATATATGGGGTGATTGCCAGATCTGTCTATCAGCGCACACATGAGATAGGTGTTCGCCGAGCCTTAGGGTCATCTAATAGCAGTATCTCTTTTCGCTTTCTCAAACAGGGAGCTTATTTTTTAATTGCGGGCCTGGTTTTAGGTGGAGGGGCAGCAAGCTTGTCGGTTTCTTTGGCTGGTGCGGCGTTATCTCCTGTAGTCAATGTACAGCAGTATCTTCCGGGCATCATTTTCATTGTATTTGCTTTGATGTGCACACTTATTTTGACTTCTTCTTACCTACCAGTTCGACGAGCAGTCGCCATGGAGCCAGGAGATGCGTTGCGCTATGAGTAATTATCGGGAGACGCTGTAGATGCACGCTAACCTAAACTTGGTGTACACCCTTCGTCTGTTACGCAAGACACCAGTATTCACTGCCGTTACGTTTTGCATTATTGCTGTCGGCTTGTCGCTTTATATGGGTGCCAACACATTGGCGACTACCATCGTTGATAAACCACTGCCCTTTCCCGATGGGGGCCGCTACGTCACCCTGAAAACGACCGCCAACAATATTGAAAGTGGTGTTCATAATCATGACTTGTATACATTCAATGAGCTAAGGAATACAAGTAGCAACTATTCGACTCTGGGCGCTTTTAGAATCGCCTCATTCGTTTTTACCGATGGGGATTACGCCCGCCGCTATCAAGGCGCAGCGATTTCCGAAGAATTGATCACCGCCATGGGCGTGGTTCCACTGTTAGGTCGATCTTTCGAACCTGCGGACTCGATTCAGGGTGCAGAGAAAGTAGTACTGATCGGCCACACTGTTTGGCAGGACTACTATGGCGGATCACCGGACATCATCGGTCAACCCAGTCAGATTAACGGTGAAAACTACACCATCGTTGGCGTTATGCCAGCGGAGTTCCAGTTTCCGATGGTGGAATCTGTTTGGCTTCCTCTGGCTACATCGGCAGCGGTATCGCCAGGCGAAGGTGAAGCATTATCGATTGTTGGTGTTTTGGAAAGCGGGACAAATCGGATAGAGGCCACGGCGGAAATAAGCGCGCTCGTTGCTCGTCTTGCAGAGGACTATCCGGAGTTCTACGCCAACCGGTCTGAAGCCGTTGCACCCTATGTATCGATTATGACTGATTCCAGGATCGCCCTGGGCACAATGCTGAACGTCATCACCCTATGCATCCTGGCGCTAATGATCATCAATTTGTCGTCGCTGCTTTTTATTCGTTCAGCGGCTCGTCAGCACGAGCTTGCTGTCAGGTCTTCTGTCGGGGCTGTGGGATGGCACCTGGCCAAACAGATTTTGATGGAATCTTTCCTGATTTGCTGCGGTGGATTGTTGGTAGGGCTAGTGCTGACCCTGTTTATCCTTGACTTTCTGAAGAGCGGACTAATCAACACTCTGCCCTTTACCACGTTCTGGCAGACCATGGACTTTGATCTGCCGACATTTTTGACAGGAGTCATGGCTACTCTTGTCACCTGGCTGGCATCCGGTCTGTTTGTTGCTTTTAAGGCCTACCATACCGATTCCGCAACCGTACTCAGTAGTGGAGACAAGGTGGCTACCAGGCGTAGTGAGAATGTGATGATCAGGGTGATTGTAACTGCTGAAGTTATCCTCTCTTGCTTTTTATTGATCTGCGGCGGCGCTGTCATTTATCTGGCAAATCAGTTAGCCCAAACAGATTACGGAGTAAGCACTGAAAACTACCTGATCGCTACAGTTAACCTCACAGCACCAGGCTATGACAATCCACAGGACAGGCAACGCTACCTGCAGGATCTTGATGAGCGACTGCTTGAGATTCCTGGAGTCACCGCCGCCACTTTTACTACTACTCCACCCGGACTCTCTGGCCAAACTGGCAACTATGATCTGGAAGATCGTGATCTGACCACCAATGATCAACTCCCGGCCCAGGGAACCATCTGGATAAGTGATGCCTACTTCAATGATTTAGGTATTGAGTTGCTGGACGGCCGTGAGTTTGAGGTAACAGACACAGCCAACACTGAGCCAGTGGTAGTCATCAACGATGTCATGGCGAGGCAACTGTGGGGCGATGAATCGGCGCTGGGCCGACGGATTCAGGCAATATCAAACGGGCAAGGGGAATGGCTGACGGTTATCGGGGTGATTCCAAGAATCGTGCAGAACGTTTACGGCAATGACTTGCCCACGCTCTACCGGCCGGTTACCCAAAACCAGACCGGAGATTTTTTTCTGATGGTCAAACATCAGGACCAAGTGGATCTGCTTGAACTCGAAGAGTCAATAAAAGTCGCTGCTGCAAACATTGACAGAGAAATTCCCCTGGAAAGATTTCGAACCCTTGATAGAGAGCTCTACCTAAGCCAGGGAGGTGTTGATCTTTTTGCCGACATGTTCTCAGGTTTTTCAGTGGCAACTCTTTTGTTGGCTGCTATAGGAATATATAGCGTTATTGCCAGGACCATTGTGCAACGAACCCGAGACATCGGAGTGCGAAGGGCCCTGGGATCATCTAATACGAAAATCATCCTACGCTTTATCCGTCAAGGGAGTTACTTCCTGGCATCAGGCATCATCGCTGGAACGATACCCGCCTGCCTGATTATTGTTTCTTTCATTGCAGGCAACTTTGGCGGCAATGCATTTGTTTTTCTGCCTGGAGTGGTAGCTGGAGTTGTTGCTGTGATGACGTTTATTGTGCTGCTGTCCTGTTATCTACCTGCACGGCGAGCTGTGGAACTGGAGCCCGGGGATGCGCTGCGCTATGAATAAATACACCCTGGAAACTACTGCTTGCTGGCATCGATTTACAGTAATGAACTCTCAGTTTTCCCTAAGACCAAGTGCGGAATACGCGATTTTGAGGTTGCGTAATCTTCGATTCAGAACAGGACTATCTCTAAGAACATGCAACTGTTAGCAAATATAAATTACTCTCTTCGGCTACTCCGAAAGACCCCTGGGTTTACCCTGGCCACCCTGATCGTGCTGGTGCTGGGACTTTCTCTTTACCTGACCAGTTATACCTTCGTGCGAATTCTCTCCGACAAGCCGATGCCATTCGTCAACGGTGATCGCTATGTAACTCTAAAAACGATCAACAACGATATCGGGAGTTTCGACTACAGTCAGGATGCTTATGACCAATACGCTTTCAACCGTCTAAGGGATCGATCTACCAGTTACACAATACTGGGCGCATTTGATACGGATTCATTTGTTTTCAGCGACCGCGATTATGCTCAGCGTTTTGCCGGGGCGAGTGTATCAACCGATCTCTTTACAGCTCTTGAAGTAAATCCATCACAGGGCCGGGTATTCAACAGCGCGGACGCCGAACCGGGTGGCGAAAGAGTAGCCATCATCAGCCATAGCCTCTGGCAGAGTTATTATGGCGGCGACCCGGAGATAGTAGGCGAGTCCAGTTTAGTCAATGGGGAACCCCATACCGTCATCGGGGTCATGCCCGAGGATTTCAAATTTCCAACCCACCAGGACGTCTGGTTTCCTCTGCACATTGCGGACAGTGCGACCCCAGGTGAAGGTGTGCGCCTGACACTGGTGGGCATTCTTAACGAAGACTCAAATCTGATCGAAGCCGAAATCGAACTCAACGCACTGCTGCAGGAACTCTCTGTTGAATACCCGGAAATCTACGCCAATAGATCTGAAATCGTAAGATACTACGCTGCCTCAACATCCCCGGATACCAATGGTTTCAACCAGATACTGCTTTATACCACTCTGATAATCCTGACCCTTGGAGTAGTCAATCTTTCTTCTTTATTACTAATCCGATCAGCATCCAGGCGACACGAATTGGCGATTAGATCGTCACTGGGCGCCAATGGTTGGGAACTTGCCAAGCAGGTGCTGCTTGAATCATCGCTGATCTGCACTTTCGGCTTAGTGGTAAGTATAGGGCTAACTTCTTTGCTGCTGCCGCTGATGCAGATCCAGTTCCAGAGCAGCCAGGAAGTGCCTCTGCCATTTTGGTTCGATTTTCAGATAGATGGAAACGTGGTGCTTGCTGGCATTTTGTGCACGGCACTGATATGGCTGGCATCCAGCCTGTTTGTCGCAATCCGGGTATGCCGGGAGAAGCCTGCGGAAGCACTTTCCGCCAGCACCACCAAAGGAGCAGGCGGAACCGGTAAATCATGGATCACTCAAATCGTCGTCAGTACCGAAGTGACCTTGTCTTGTTTCCTGCTCGTCTGCTGCGGCATGGTGGTTTATTTCGCTTACCAGGTGACCAATACAGACTATGGGCTTGACACAACTCAGTACGTATCCGCGTCGTTTAACCTGGCACATCCCGACTACCAACGATCGGCGGACAAAATCAACTACCTGCGTAACCTGGAAGAGCAAGCAAGCCAGATACCGACCATCACTAACATCGCCTTTACTTCAGCAATACCTGGATTCGCTGGACAGGCAGGACGCTACCAGATCGCTGACAGAGACCTTAGTGTCAACGATCAATTACCCCTAAACCGAACGATCTGGATTGATGAGAACTACTTACCCTTATTGGGAGTGAATGTTCTGGAGGGGCGTAATCTGGATAGTGGTGACAATGCGGACTCTGAGCTGGTGACGCTCATCAATGAGGATCTTGCCAGGGAACTCTGGCCAGAAAGCTCCGCCCTTGGTAAACAAATTACCAGTTATGTCGGGGATCAGGAACGGGTACTGACAGTAGTTGGAGTAATCGCAACCGTAAGGCAATCAGCAAGCAGGCTAGTACCAAATCCCGATGTGCTCTATCGGCCTCTCAGTCAAGACACACCAAACGAGTTCTATCTCACAGCTCTGGTAGAGCCGTCTCCCATCGAGTTAGTCGAAGACTCGCTGCGGCGTATTGCCAACAACCTGGATCGAAACATCCCTATCGAGAATATCCAGCCTCTGGATATTCAAATCAGCAAGATTCAAGGGGCCTTCGATGTGCTGGCAAACATATTCATAGTGCTGGCAGTGGGAACCTTGCTGCTTGCCATTATTGGAATTTATGCGGTGATCACCCGCTCCGTGTCTGAACGGGTTCAGGAAATTGGAATTTGTCGAGCCCTGGGGTCGACCAATGTGCAAGTAATCACAAGGTTTATCAAACAAGGGTTTCGATACCTGTTGCTGGGGATTCCATTAGGCGTGGGGCCGGCAATTCTGGTAGTCACATTCAGCTTCTCAGCCGTTGGCATTAACGAAGGTATGGTTGTACTGCCAGTATTGTCAGTACTGGTGGTACTTGGCATAGGAGCACTGATTTCATGGGCTTCCTTCTTGCCAGCACGAAAAGCGATTGCTTTAGAGCCAGGTGATGCACTGCGTTATGAGTAACTTAACTACAGGTAATGTCTGATGCATGTGATTGAAGACCTCATATACACATTACGCCTGTTGCGTAAATCGCCAGGATTTACTTTCACAACCCTGGTAGTTATGGCGTTAGGACTCTCTCTATATCTGGCCAGCGCCACTCTGGGCAGAATGATGAGCAATCAGCCCCTCCCCTTTCCAGATGGCGATCGTTATGTAAGTCTGAAATCAATAATCTCACCATCGTTTGTCGATGTAGGACAAAACAATTTTGATCTCTACACCTACAACCAACTAAAAGAAATTTCTGACAATTACTCAGTACTCGGGGCATTCAACCTGAGCAATGCTGCACTGAGTAACGATGAGACGATTCGTCAGTATTCCTCAACCAGTATCTCTATTGAGTTTTTTAATGCTACTCAGCAGGCACCGCTGCTGGGGCGGAGTTTTACAGATGATGATTCAGCTATCGACGCAGGCAAAGTAGCGCTCATTAGCTATACAGTCTGGCAGGAGTTTTACAACGCTGATCCGGGTGTTGTTGGTCGGGCCGATCTCATTGATGGCGAGATTCACACTATCATCGGCGTCATGCCGGAGGGTTTCCACTTTCCGCTTAAGCAGGACATTTGGACACCATTGATCGTGTCCGAAGGGATGTTGCCTAATCAAGGTGCGCCAGTTTCTATCGCCGGCATTCTGACAAACGGAACCGACAGTGCAGCAGCACAGCTTGAACTAAACACGCTTTACTCCCAGATTATTGAGGATTTTCCAGAAAGCTATCGTGAGGCAGAGCATCGGGTACTACCCTTTGCGTCATTAAACTGGTCAAAAGCCTCACCCATGAATGATCTCGCCTTCGTGGTGGAAGCGACCAGTCTGATTATCCTGGGATTGACTGTGGTCAATCTCTCTTCTCTTCTACTCATCCGTTCTACTGCAAGACAATCAGAACTGCAGATACGCTCTTCGGTAGGGGCAAATCGATTCCAGTTGAGCAAGCAGGTTCTTGCTGAATCTCTCATTATCTGCCTGATAGGTTTTGTATTAAGTCTTTCATTCACTTCCATACTACTTCCTGTCGTTCAATCGCAAATGGAAAACGAAGTGGGGCGACTGGATTTCTGGTTTAACCTGGCGCTGGACTTGGAAGCATTAGCGACGGGAATAGGGCTTACTCTCGTAATCTGGATGGCTTCGGGATTGCTGGCTGCCTACAGAGCTTTCAACAGCGATTCAGATCTGTCCCTGAACGCTTCAAGTAAAGGTGTCACAGGCAGCGGCAGCACGACAACAAGCCGGGCCATTGTTGTCATCGAGATGATTTTCAGCTGTTTCCTGTTAGTGTGCTGCGGAGCGGTAATCTATCTCTTTGACAATTTCGCCGATACTGATTTTGGATTCTCAACCAATAACTATGTGATCGCCAATGTCCGTCTCGACACACCTGAGTACACCGACACCCAGACCCAACTCACTTATCTAGATAATCTGAAAAACAACATCCAGTCCTTGCCGAATACTGTCGCTGCTTCCATCACCACAGCGCCACCGGGGGAGAATGGACCCAATGGATTCTTCGATCTGGACGATCGCGACCTGACTCAGAACGGCCAATTGCCTTCAATGATGAGTATCTGGGTAGAACCAGATTATTTCGAACTTTTAGGTTTTCAAATCACTCAGGGTCGAAGCTTTGACATCACAGACACAAGCGACTCTGCAGCGGTGGTTATTCTCGCCGACCAGTTTGCTGAGACTCTGTGGCCAGACGACACTCCTATCGGCAAACAGATCAAAAGTGTCCACGAAGGCGCTGAAGAATGGCTAACTGTCGTGGGCACCTTCCCCGGCATCCTGCAATATCCAATCGAACTTAGTTTCGGAAGGCCAGCATTCTATCGTCCCATTGCGCAGACTCAAGTTAACAACTACTCGCTGGTCGCAGAGGTTAGTGGAGAGCTCAGCCTGAATGAACTTCGCCAACAATTTGAAAGCGCTGCAGCTGCGACAGATCGAACTATCGTATTCAGTCATTTCAACTCGTTGGACGCCGAGATTACTGGATTTCTGGGTGTCAACAAAGTTGTCATGCAGATTTTTATCGCCTTTGCTATTGCTACGCTCTTTTTAGCTACCATTGGTATTTATGGCGTAATTGCCAGATCGATCACAATGCGTACGCAAGAGATTGGTGTACGAAGAGCGTTAGGCTCTTCAAATAATGGCATTGTTTCGAGGTATCTGAGGCAGGGAATTAATTTCCTGCTAGTGGGATTGCTGGTTGGTGCACTGCCTGCCTGTTATATCGTAGTTGCAGCTATTCCGCGAATTTTTGGAGGCATAGATGCAATAAACCTTCTGAGCGTTGTTTCGGTAGCAGTCACTGTAATCATGTGCTCATTGATTCTGATCTCTTCGTTTATTCCTGCCCGCAAAGCAGTCGCACTCGAACCCGGAGACGCACTACGCTATGAGTAAGGGGCTGAGGTAAAGCATTTATGCAACTACTAAGTGATATCAAATACTCACTGCGCCTGCTGGCAAAGACCCCAGGATTTACTGTGGCCACACTGATTGTCCTTGTCGCAGGGCTGTCCCTGTTTATTACAAGCCTTTCGGTTTCACGATTGGTTACAGATAAACCTTTGCCTTTCCCCAATGGCGACCGTTATGTGGCACTGAAATCGGTAGATACGCTCACCAACATAGACCGCCCGACTCAACATGATCTCTATTCATTCAATCGCATCAGAAATAGCGTTGACAGTTATTCGATTCTTGGAGCCTTCGACAATGTCTTGTTTTCAGTAAGCGATGGTGAAGCAGCAAGACAGTTTGCAGGGGCTGCTATAAGTCAGGAACTACTCTCCGCTACTCAGGTGGTGCCGGTCATGGGCAGAGGCTTCACTGCAAATGATGCCTTACCTGATGCAGATAAGGTTGTGCTTATTGGGCACTCGTTATGGCAGGACTTTTACAGTAGCAGTGCCGATGTTGTCGGCCGAACCGTCTCGATTAATGGCGTAACTACTACAATAGTCGGAGTTATGCCTGAAGGTTTTAACTTTCCCCGCAACGACAATCTGTGGATACCTATTGCCGATTCACAGGCTGTACAGCCGACAGGAGAATTTAGACTTGCTCTGGCAGGAATACTAAAGCCAGAGACCACTCACTCTGTAGCAGCGGCCGAACTCAATACGATCATGTCGCAGTTAGCTGAAGAGTTTCCAGAGTTTTATTCGGACAGGCTGGAGCTGGTCTTGCCCTATGCCAACATAGCAGATCAGACTCGACCCATTAATTTCTCTGAAATCATTTCTTTCATTACGCTAATCGTTCTTGTTCTATCCATTGTTAATCTGTCATCACTGTTACTCATAAGATCCAGTGCACGAGATCAGGAGCTGGCGGTACGGATATCAGTTGGAAGTTCACCCTGGCAGTTGATCAAGCAAGTCATGCTTGAATCCCTTTTGATTTGCCTGCTGGGATTCGTGCTGAGTTTGCTGATCAGCTCTATACTTCTCGCTGGAGTAGTGTCCCTTTTTGAGGCCCGCTCTTTTGCATTATGGTTCTGGATTGGTGATCTTTCCCTGGATCTGCACGTTGTCAGCCAAGGACTAATCTGGACGCTAATCGTATGGTTACTGTCGAGTCTCGTTACCTCGTTACGCGCCTATCGTAGCCAACCGGCACAGGCCCTTTCCATCAACAGCAGTAAAGCAAGCATGGACCAGGGCAACAGTGGTACAGGAGTCGTGGTCGCCTCAGAGGTTCTACTTTCCTGTTTCCTACTACTGGTTTGTGGACTATTCACCGTCTTCGGTTGGCAATTGGTGAATACGGACTTTGGCGTTGATCCTGACAACTATGTGGTTGGAGGGTACAGCCTGAACACGCCAGACTATAGAGACTCACAGGCACGGCTAAGCTATATCGATGCATTGAACAACGAAGTCTCCAATGCCCCGGGCATAGCCATGGCATCTGCCACAACAGCACCTCCCGGAGTTGCCAGCGTATTCGGAACTTACAATCTCCCAGACCGTGATCTGAGAATTGCAGACCAACTGCCACGTCTGAGAACAGTCTGGATTGATGATAACTACCTTGAGGTGATCGGAATTGATGTACTACAAGGGCGTGGATTCGAAAGCAGCGATACACCGACTTCGCAGCAAGTAGCCCTCATCAATCAGGCGTTTGCGTCACAACTTTGGCCCGACCAATCCCCGATTGGTAAATCAATTTTGTCAATTAGCGACGGAGAGGAACGTATTTTGACAGTCGTGGGCGTTATTCCACGCCTTGTTCAAAACAGTTCCGATCTGGCTCCGATTAACGAGATCGTCTATCGCCCGATCACTCAGGACACCCCAACAGACTTTTTCCTCATCGCTTCCCAGCAGGAAGAGATGAACGACAATGAATTGCAGCAGCTAGTCATCCAGGCTGGCAACAGAGTCGACAGTTTTATACCCATAAACGACATTCGATCCCTCGCTGCTGAGATCGACTCACGTAGCGGCGGATGGGCAATGATCATTGCTATCGGTGTCAGCATATCCACGGCGACCCTCATCCTGGCAACTATCGGTGTCTATGCCGTTATAGCCAGAAGCATAGCCTTGCAAACACAAGAGATTGGGATCCGTCGAGCCCTGGGTTCCAGCAACTCACAAGTTATTTTTCGATTTTTGAGAAGAGGCAGTTACTTCCTGCTACCAGGGGTGGCGGTGGGTATTGGCGTCGGCATTGTGTATCTGGTCTACGATGATCCAGCCAGCATAGCTGATGTAGTGATGGAATACCTGCCAGGTATCAGTAGTTTTGTCGGGCTGCTCATGGCTTCGGTTATCGTTATGGCCTCTTACTTACCGGCGAAAAAAGCTGTTGCCATGGAGCCCGGAGATGCACTGCGTTACGAGTAGTTCCATGTTCATAGATACATATAAAGGAAGCAAGAGATGAGCCTGTGGTTTGAACTGAAATACACCCTGCGCTTGCTTATCAAGAATAGCTGGCACTCGCTGCTGTCTGCCGTGATCGTTGCCTTGTGTATCGCTATTACCTGGACGGCGGTCTCTAGTTACTACCATACACAGATAAAGCCTTTGCCTTTCACAGATGCTGAACAATGGTATGCCATAGAGGAATTTGATCGGGTAATTGACGCTGACCCTACTCATAGGCTCGATGCCTACACTCATCAGCTGTTTTCATCAAACATAGACGACTTCGAAGTGCTTGGCGGGTACGCTTATCAACCGGCCGCCCTGACAGTGGAGGGGCTGAGTGAGCGGGTTCACAGGGTCGCGGTCTCTCCGGAACTTCTTCAGGCCACAGGAATCTTTCCCGCAATAGGCAGTGGCTTTAGTTCCGATGACAGGCTCGCAGGAGCCAATTCCGTTGCAGTCATCAGCTACGATCTCTGGGTCAATACATTTGCTGCAGATGAGCAGATCCTGGATCGACAGATTGTCATTGATGGTCAGGCCCACTCTATAGTCGGCGTCTTGGGACAAAACGACCACCTGGTAGCCGCGTTTGACGTTTACACACCTTTATCTTTATCGGCAGTCACGCAACCAAGCGATACGAACCTGCAAGTGGGAACGATTGGAAAACTGAATCCCAACACATCATTAGCTGATGTCAACGTGGCAATCGCCAGCCTAGTTAGTTCACTGAGGAGCCAGTATCCAGAGTACTACAGTGAAAATTACGAAGCCTGGCTCACACCGCTAAATGAGGTTTTTCGCTTCAATGTCAGCCCCGGAGTAAACGCCATTCTTGGCTTTGTGGTCATTACCATGACTGCTCTAGGCTGCATCAGCATAGGCAATCTGTTTACCGCCAGAATGTTAGAGCGGGGGCAGGAGTTTGCTCTACGTAATGCACTGGGCAGCTCTAAGTACAGATTACTCCGGCAGTCACTGCTTGAATCTTTCGCAGTCTGCCTAATTGGCTCAATAGTCGGTGTAGGGCTTAGTTACCTGGCGTCTTTTGGCCTGGCGCAGATGGGCGAGCAAATATACAACAGCGGAGCCTTAGGGTCTGTGCCTGTTGACCTTATTTCCGGCACAGCACTCATTGAGTTTGTGTTTCTTTTATTTCTCATTGTGGCAATCTGGTTACTATCCGGCCTGATACCCGCATTGAAGGTCGCTAGAAAAGACCCTTCCGAAGTGTTGTCCGGATCTTCCAGCGGCGCTCTGTCCTCAGGCAGCGCTAGATCTACAACCATCCTTGTCAGCTTGCAGATCATCTGCACCTGTTTCGCACTCATCGTATGCGCGGGCGGTATATACGCGGTAGCTCTCACTCGAACCATCGATTATGGCTTTGAAACGGAAGATATCATCACCGCAAGCTTAGACTTTCCAACTGCCAACTCTACGCACAACGACAAATTGCTTTATATGAACGAGTTGCAGGCAGAGGTGGAAGCCCTGCCAACAGTAGAAACACTAGCTTTCAGTAGTCAATTGCCAGGCTCGATGGCAGGTGGGCTTGACTACCGAACTGAGGAGATGCCCGACTCTAACGACCAGTTTCAACAAATTCCGGTAGTAGCAATCAGCCCAAACTATTTATCTACGCTGGACATCGAACTAACCACAGGCAGGAGTTTTGATAGTAACGATAACGACACCTCCTTGCCCGTTGCCTTAATAGATACCGAACTTGCTCAAAGTCTATGGCCAGATGAAACAGCTCTCGGCAAACGTATTCAAATTGACCCGAGAAATACCGCAACGTGGGTAACCGTAGTTGGCATCACTTCGGGCATTACCCCAGCCATGTCTGCTAATCGCCCTCAGCCAATTGTCTACTTACCCCTGGCCCAGAGTTCTATAAGCCAACTGCATCTCCTGGCCAGAACGAACGGTACTCCAACAATTGTTTCTACGCAGCTAAAGCAGGCTGCTACCAATGTGGATCGGGGTATACCCCTATATCGAACTTTCACCATGGCAGAGCATTTGGATTCACTGGAAGCAAACTTACTTCTGCTGAGAAACATTTTCGCCACGATTTCGCTAGCGTCATTGATCATGGCCATAACAGGAATTTACGGCGTAGTGTCACGCTCGATACTGCAGCGAGTCAGGGAGATTGGCGTACGCCGCGCCATGGGTTCCAGTAACTGGAAAGTTATTCGTTTGTTTCTAAGAAAGACCGCGACCTATTTAGGTATAGGCAGTGTGGTCGGTGGTGGGCCGGCTATTTTGGCCCTGGTTGCTCTAATCGACGGAGACGAGGGTGTACTAACTGTAGTCCCCCCAATTTATATAGCCGTATGTTTTGGGCTGGCAATGTTCATTGCCCTTGCCACTTATCTTCCAACTCGCAGAGCCATCTCATTGGAGCCAGGTGATGCGTTGAGATACGAGTAACAGTGTGCGGTTGCAACAACAGATTTGCCATTTGAGTTTGTAGGAGACAGTCATGACAGACACATCATTAATCCAATTGGAAGGAATCCAGAAAATCTTTTTCACTGATGAAATTGAGACCTGGGCACTCGATGAGATTCACCTGAAAGTGAATGAAGGAGAGTACGTGTCGATTGCGGGACCGTCTGGTTGTGGAAAATCCACATTACTCTCCGTTATGGGATTACTTAACTCTTCCACAGATGGTCAGTATTTCCTGGATGGCGAAGATGTAGCATCACTAAACTCCACTGCTCAAGCAAGAGTACGTAACCGCCAAATCGGATTTATTTTTCAGGCGTTTAACCTCATCGGCGACATGACTGTGTTTGAGAATGTTGAACTCCCACTTACCTACAGGAAAGAACTAAAACGCAAAGAGCGAAAAGAGAAGGTTCAGGAAGCGCTGGAGAAGGTAGATATGGCGCATCGCATGAAGCATTTCCCTTCTCAACTTTCTGGAGGTCAACAACAACGGGTTGCTATCGCGCGAGCCTTGACTGGTGATCCAAAAGTACTGCTCGCGGACGAGCCCACTGGTAATTTGGATTCGAAGAACGCACAAATCGTTATGGAGTTACTCGACGATCTGCATAAACAGGGCAGCACGATTTGCATGGTGACTCACGACCCTCGCTCGGCCCTTCGTGCGCAGCGGCAGGTAACCCTGTTTGACGGAAAAATCGTTGACGATCAACCCACTTCGAACTTACGTCTGGAAACTGAAGTAATAACCAGCCTTCCGAGCTAATGTTATGAAAACACTAAACGATCTTCTGCTTGGTCTCTGTCGCTTGGCTAACAATCCTTCATTTACGATTACTTCGGTCCTGGTAGTCGTTCTGGGACTGGCACTGCACTATGAGTAGAACATACATGACGAATGATGTGTTTTACGACCTGTGGTCTATCGGTCAGATAGTAATTCAAAGGGGCAACTAAGATGAGCCTCATCAGAGACATTTCGTTCAGCATTAGACTTCTAAGAAAGACCCCTGTATTTACTGCGATCTGCTTTCTGGTAGTGGCGTTTGGGGTTGGTGTATCGCTATCTCTCTACTCCATAAACAAGAACTTCTATTTCGGTGAAGCACCATTCACCAATGGTGATCGACTCATCGTAGTCAAGCGCATTGATCCAGATTCTAACGCGGATATGGGGTCAATAATGGCCAACGGCTTCGCCTTTAATAGGATTAGAGAAAGTACTGAAAGTTTTTCTGAACTGGGTGTCTCCAGAACCATTCTAGCGACGATAAGCGACGGTGAAAGCGCTGAAGTCTACAACGCCGCAGAAATCACACCTAATCTGCTGGAACTCACAAACACGCAACCAATACTTGGCAGATTGCTAGCCGAATCCGATGCCGGCATTGGAGCAGAGCCTGTAGCATTGATCGGCTATCACCTGTGGCAAAACTACTATATTGCAGATCCCAACATAGTTGGGCAGCAAGCCCGTATCAATGGAGAGTCCTTTACTATTGTTGGGGTAATGCCGGAAAGTTTCTCATTTCCAATTACCCATGAAATATGGTTTCCAACAGTTGTAACTGAGAGTGCAAGCGCTGATAGCCAGGTGTTCTACGACATCATTGGCAGCTTGCACCCAAATGTCGATCGGCAACAAGCCTCGGTTGAGATGGCTGAAATAACTGAACAATTGAGGTCCGAATATCCTGGTCAATTCAGCCAACTGCACGGCATCGTCGCCAGCTACACCCGCATTGGAACCAACAACCCGAGTGGGTTTCCATTGATCTTAAGCGCCCTTGCTCTAACTATCCTTCTATTGGTTTCGTTGAACTTAAGCACACTATTGTTTGTCAGAGCGAATACTCGTCATCAGGAACTGACGGTGCGAAACGCTATCGGTGCTAACCGATGGCAGATAGCCGTTCAAGTATTGATTGAGTCCCTGGTGATTTGTTCCATTGGATCTGTTTGCGGAATCTTGTTAGCAGAATCCATAACACGAATTTATATGTCCTCTCTCACCGTGCTATCTGACGTGGGGAGTGGTCTCCTGCCATTCTGGGTCGACTTCACTCCCAATGGTGATGCACTGCTAATCACTTGCGGTTTTACTATAGCAATCTGGTTACTGTCAGGCGGATTCGCGGCGTACCGTGCATCGGGGAGCAAGCCTAATCAAGCACTCGAAGGGAGCAAAGGTACATCAAGCCGATTTAGCGCCATCAGCATGCGATTTGTGATAGGTACAGAAGTCACTTTTTCCGTGTTTCTATTAGTTTTATGTGCTGTGTTTGTTCTCGCCATGCGAGATTTTTCAAATTTAGACTATGGGACATCCACTGAAAATGTGTTTACTGGTGTCATTGATTTGTCTTCAGAGCGATATGATGAATATGAAACCCGACTACAGTTTTATAGCGATCTAAGCAGCGAACTATCGCGCCTATCGGAAGTCAGCTCCGTAACCCTCGCCAGCGCACTGCCAGGGCAGAATGGAGCTAGACTTTCCTACAACATTCGAGAATTGGAACGTTCGCAAAACCAGGATCTTCCACAAGTTGATGTGGTCTGGGTTGCAGATAACTACTTCGAATCACTGGGAGTAGAACCACTAACAGGACGTGACTTTGACAGCACTGATATTCGTGAGCGCGCGGCTGTTATTGTTATTGATGAGAAATTCTCTGACCTCTATTGGCCCGGCGAATCTGCATTGGGGAAGTCTATTCAGTTTAGTCACAACGAAGTAACTGAATGGCTGACCGTTGTAGGGGTTATTCCACAAATCATCCAAACCACCGCTGTCTCAACCGAATTTCCGCCTGTTGTTTTTTTACCGCTTGATAGTTTCACACCTCGAAATCTGTCACTTGCCGTGACAATGGACAGTGATGTTGAGCTTTCAAGAGTGTCAGCAGACTTTAAGGCTGCTGCTGTCAATATCGACAGAGATGTTCCTGTTAGGAATATCTACAGCCTGGAACAGGTTCTTGAGCTAAATACCCTTCCTCTGGAAGTCTTTGGCAATTTCATCATTGGCATTGCGCTGGTGACGCTATTTCTCTCCGTTGTGGGAATCTATGGAGTCATCTCTCGCGGCATTTCCCTTAGAACCAATGAGATTGGTATACGGCGCGCGCTGGGGTCCAGCCGCGTAAAAGTCATTTCTCTGTTCGTTAATCAGGGATTGAGATTTTTTACGTTTGGAACAGTCATCGGTGGAGCGGCGGTACTACTTATAGTCAACGCGATACCAGGAGAGATGAGTGGCGTGTTGTTCAGACACATTGATGTGTCCATTCTAACGTCAGTAACTATTGTGGGAGGTCTGGTGGTCGCCGCGTCCTACTTCCCCGCCAAAAAAGCAGTTTCACTGGAACCAGGTGAGGCATTGCATTATGAGTAAACAGTTTAACTCTGGAGACAAAGATGTTTGAGAGATACCTACCTCTGGATTTACAGTTTAGTCTTCGACTACTGCGCAAAAACTATCTGTTTGTCTCAATGTGCGTATTGGTTATTGCCCTGGGAATGGCCTCCAGTATCGCAATGTATGAAGTTGTTTCTGCTTTCGGTTACAGCACTCTCCCCTATCCCGATGGCGACAAGTACATCGTTGTAAAGCGAATAGATGGCGAGACGGGCCAGGTTGATGGTTACCCTTCAAGTATCGATAGTTACACCTATCAATACCTGGCAAGCTCGGTTCAGAGCTATCGAGAATTCGGCGCGTATCGACGGCAATATGCCACATTCAGTGATGGAGAGTACGCGCAGCAGTATTACTCTGCATATATTTCCCCAAATCTTTTACAAGCGACAGCAGTGGAACCGATCCTGGGGCGCGCACTCGCCCCAAGCGATGATGTACCAGGTGCTGATCCGGTAGTCGTTCTTTCTTATCGATTGTGGCAAGACTACTACGGAGGGCAAGAAGACATAGTCGGCCAAACCAGCCGTGTGAATGGACTGCCATTTACAATCATTGGTGTCATGCCGGAGGGATTTATCTATCCGGTAGATTTCTCCGCCTGGTTTCCATTGGGTATGTCAGCCAATCTGTCACCCAATGATGGCCAAATAGTGAGAGTAATGGGAATACTGGCCGCTGGTGTATCTCTTGATACAGCCAGCGCAGAAGTCGCTACCCTTATCCAGCAACTCGGAGAAAATTATCCAGAGTACTACGCTAATTACAGCGCACTGGTCAGACCTTTTACTCAATTCATACTTCCCTCAATGACAATACTGCACACCATGGCAATGGCAGTAGGTGCTGTATTGCTGTTGGTCTGCTTCAATCTTGCGAATCTGCTTGCCGTACGTAGTTTTGAGCGACAGCAGGAATTAGCAGTTAGAAATGCACTAGGGGCAACTCCTTGGGGGCTTGTCAAATCAGTTTTACTGGAATCCCTCCTCATCTGTTTACTGGGTGCAATACTCAGTGTTTTCCTGGCCGACTTCGGTATTCGATTCTTGCAATTGTTCAGTGGCGGTGAAGGAGTGCCGTTCTGGATGAAGTCATACGATTGGGAACTAAGTTCCTTATTCGTTGCCACGCTGATCTGCATCTTAATCTGGTTCTTTGCTGGTGGTATGGCTGCATGGCGAGTGTCCCGGCAGGATCCGGCTGTACAGCTTAGTGGCGGCAAAGGTTCTGTGGAATCCGGAAGCAAAGCTGGCATGGCCATATTAGTTGCGTCTGAAATCGTGTTTTCCTGCTTTCTCATGATTCTTTGCGGAGTAACCGTTTTGCAGACAGTTGCTCTCGCTAATAAGGACCTTGGTACTTCAATTGATGGCTATTTGACCGGAAGAATAGATATACCGGCTGCAACTTACCCAGATACCGAAAGTCGCGAGAACTTTCGACGGGATCTACAGGCGGAGCTACTCAATCAGGAAGGCGTATTGGAAGTATCGTATGCAACAGTCTTACCTGGCGAAGCCGGACTTCTATCAAATTATGATTTAGAAGATCGTAACACCTTGATCGATGGCCGCTACCCTGCTCAGGAAGTCATTGATATCGCTCCAAACTACTTTGACACGATGGATGTTCCCCTGCTTGAAGGAAGGATGTTCGACTCAAACGATACTCAGAGCTCCTTGCCGGTGATCATCGTGGACCACTTGTTTGCTGAGCGCACATGGCCAGGGGAATCTCCACTTGGAAAACGCATTCAGATCAATCCCGGACTCAGTTCATCGCCATGGCATACGATTGTCGGTGTCAATGCGCATATTGGTCAGGGAAATGCTGCAATGGGAACAGTGGAGCCGAGTCTTTATCGACCGATCACACAGCGCAACCTGACCACCACTGTTCCTGACGAACAAACCAACGAGAGCAGATCTTCGGGATTTCATCTGGTGTTTAGAACAGCAGGAGATCCAGATAGTTATCGAGGACCGTTACAAGCCGCCTTGTCGAGGGTAGATCGAGATATTGCAGTAAACAATCTCCGAACTATGGAAGACGTATTGGCAGAGGGAATTGGTCCAGTTGGATATTTCACGCGCATATTCTCCACAATTGCACTAATTACTCTGGTACTTGCTGTTACTGGCATTTACGCCATCGTATCCCGATCCGTATCACAACGAACCAAAGAAATTGGAATCCGTCGCGCCCTTGGCTCCAGCGATAACAAAGTGCTTTGGCTTTTTATCCAACAAGCGTTTGTGTACCTCAGTCTCGGGCTGGTCCTGGGGGGCGGAGCAGCTGCTATTGCAGCCAATGGGATTGAGACACTTATCCTGGGCGTCGGGACGTGGTTACCAACTGTATTCATCAGCGTCAGTGTCGGACTCGGTCTACTCGTATTCTTCGCTGCTTACAATCCGGCCCGTAAGTTAGTACTGATCGAACCCGGGGACGCATTGCACTATGAGTAGCACTATAGAACAAATCAGAAGCACACAAGGAAACCGGCAAAATGTTTAGCCGATTTGATCTCTTTTATTCTCTAAGACTGATTAGGAAAAGAATCGGCTTTAACTTGCTTTTTATATCTGTGGTCGCTCTTGGGTTTAGCATTTCTATTCCACTCTACTCCATTACCAAGAACTTGGTCTTTCCTTCATTGCCAGGAAGCAAAGATTCGCAATTAGTAATAATTGAGCAGGTAGACTCCCGCAACAACCGCGGTATGACTACTAATTCCTTTGATAGCTTTCAATTGAATTACATTCGGGACAACGCCGATAGTTTCGAATCCATCAGTGGGCTAATAGATATCCCCGCTACGTTTTCAGACGGGGAAACCATTGAGACTTACTTTGGTACCAGCCTGGAAGTATCGGCTCTTTCAATGATGGAAACTGCCCCGATTTTGGGGCGCGCTTTTACCACCAGTGATGAGCTTCAGGGCGCTGAACCCGTGGTACTACTCAGTCATGATCTTTGGACCCAATACTACGCTGGCGACCCCGATGTGGTAGGCATGTCAATCCCTATGAATGGAGAATTTCGAACCGTAATCGGCGTTATGCCGGAAGGATTCAGGCATCCACAGGTCCATTACTTCTGGCTACCACTGACCATTCCCAGCGTTACCAATCCTGGTGAACTAACGAACATCGGACTGTTTGGGGTGCTTAAAGAACATGTAAGTATTGAGAATGCCACTACTGAAGTGAGCGAGCTTGTTTCAGCGTTAAGCCAGCGTTTACCTGACGAATACCCCTTTCGAACCGCGAAAGTCATTCCTTATTCCCATGGATGGGTAAACTCAATTGCCACTTTCGAGATGGCAGGAGTGATATCCGTCAGTCTTCTCGGACTGGTATTCCTCAATGTCTGTAACTTGTTGCTTATCAGTGCGAACCGGAGAATTGCAGAGCTCGCCATTAGAACAACAGTTGGCGCCAAAAAAACTAATCTCATTCTTCATGTTCTCTCCGAATCCTTCCTTATCTGCACGCTCGGCGTCGTATTTGGCGCGCTTCTCTCGAGCCAGATCCTGAACTGGTTACAGTTCTTTTTTACCAACATCTTTATAGGTGGCGGTCTGCTTTACTGGTTCGACTTTCATTTCGATTTGGAAATCCTGTTCATCTCTATAATGGTGCTTGCGGTATTTTGGTTGATTGCAGGGCTATTTGCAGCCTGGCGCACAACCAGAAGCGACATTGCATTGGTTTTGGGCGGTGGAGCTACCGGTAAAGCAGCCAACAGTCCGAATCGCGTTGCTTCTGTTTTAGTTGTATCACAAGTCATACTTTCATTCTTTCTGCTCTTGGTCAGCTGCTCTTATCTGTATTCATTCGTGCAGGGTTTTCGATCAGAGGTAGTGCAAGATGAAGAAAACTATCTATCGGCATACTGGACCAGCTCATCTGAAACATTCGCCAGCAAAGCAAGCGAACTCAGCTTTCAAACGCAGCTGCAGGATGGGATTCGAAACATCTCCAACGTTGAGTCTGTAACATTTTCATCCACCAACCCCGGAAACAATGGACGTAGAGTGGCGGTGGCAATGTCTGCCACAGAACTACTCGAACAACCTACCCGGCCCCAATTTGGCGAAGTTAGCATCGCAGAAAGTTACTTTGAAACACTGAGATTATCAGTAATTGAAGGAAGATCGTTTGACCCCGGCGACTCGCAAAATTCAGAGCCTGTAGCACTGGTAGACAATGCCTTTGTAGATTTAATGCAACTCGACGAATCACCAGTGGGTAGATTGCTTTACCTACAAGATAATTCCAATTCAGAGATTCGAGCCGTTCGAATAGTCGGGTTGGTACCAACCATAGAAGGAGGGTCTGTCCTTTCGAAAGTGTACAGACCTATATCCCAGACTCCATCGCGACAGACTTACCTTATTGCGAAGCTGCGGGACGCTGACGGCCCGTTAGCCGAACTGGAAAGGCAGATCAGGTTAACTGCAGCAGCTTCGAACAGGACAATCGCGCTCAGTAATTTTCAAACCCTCTCTCGTTACACACAGTCACTAAACTCATGGTTCACACTCCATGTTGGCATGTTCGGCACACCTGTTTTAGGCGCGCTGTTGCTGTCGATCATTGGCATATATGGACTCATAGCAAGGTCGATTCACGAAAGGATTCACGAGATTGGCATCAGAAGAGCGTTAGGTTCGCCTAATTGGTTAATTCTCAAGTTGTCCATGCACCGCGGCGCAACCTATCTGCTGCTGGGAGCGGCAATTGGCGGTGGTGGTGCCCTTGTAGCGCTCAACTACGTAAGCATCTCAGGTGCCATGGATTCTTCCTGGCCAGTACTTACGACAATTTTTACAGTCATCGTCGCAGTTATTGGCGCCATCGTTGCTTTGGCTTCCTATTTGCCTGCGCGAGAAGCGATAGCGATAGAACCAGGTGAAGCACTGCACTATGAGTAAACGGAGATAACGTAATGAACCTTCAGTATGAAGCGAACTACACCCTTCGTCTCATTCGCCGTAGGTACGGATTTAGTGCACTGTGCATTACTGTAATTGCAATCGGTTATTTAATTACTCTTCCTCTCTATTCCTTCGTTAAAAATTTCGCCTATACCACACTGCCCTATCCTGATGGTGATCGGCTGGTTGCCGTAAAGCCCTATGACGAATTCAATCAAACAGAAATGGCTTCGGCCAATTTCGATGCGTTCCAGTTTAATTCTTATAACTCCTCATTAGGTTCTCTCGAACAACTAGGCGCCTATCACTCTGAAATCGTAGCTCTGAGTGATGGTGACTTTGGCGAGCAATTTTTTGGATTTCGCACGACGGCAAATGCCCTTGAATTTACAGCGATCCCACCATCCATGGGCCGCCCGTTGCTGCGCACTGATGAAATAGAAGGCGCGGAGCCAGTAGTTCTGATCAGCAATCGGGTGTGGCGTAACTACTATGCCGCCGATCCCGACGTAATTGGCAGAACTTCCATCGTGAACGGTCAACCGCATACCGTCGTTGGTGTTATGCCACCGGATTTCCGTTACCCAATGGATTCTGATCTATGGCTTCCACTAACGATTCCCGCCGCCGCTGTGCCGGGCGACGGGGCAGCAATGACACTGATTGGAATCTTAAACGAGGGCGCAAATCGCACTCAGGCCAGTGAAGAAGCACGCGCCATTAGTGAACAACTTGCCACGGATTATCCAGACCAATATGAAAACCGTTCAGCTTTCGTTATCCGCTTTACTCAAAACGTGATCAACAATGGCATGTTCATATTTGATGCCATGGGGACTGTGGGTACCGCCTTGTTTCTGCTTATTTGTTTAAACATAAGCAATCTGTTGATGATCCGTGCTAACGAAAGAGTCACCGAGTTAGCAATTCGCTCGGCCGTTGGGGCACGTAAAGTGAACCTGTTTCTCCATGTGTTGCTTGAGTCCTTGATGATCTGCGCAGCGGGCACTGTCATTGGCATAGCACTGGCTACTTTCGTCCTGAGCGGAATGGAAACACTGTTCTCCACGTTAATGGGAGGACTGGGATTATCACCTTTCTGGATGGACTTTAGCTTTGGCTCGGACGAACTCGCCACCTCAATCCTGATGCTATTGGTTTTATGGCTCCTTTCGGGATTTTTCGCTGCCTGGCGCGGCACTCAAGGAGATATCACTTCCATACTGGGAAGCGATTCCAAGACACTGGCGATAGAAAAAGGCGGAAAGATCACCCGCTTTATTGTGCATCTGCAAATGACTCTCTCGTTCTTCTTACTAATTCTCAGTGGCGTCTTTGTGTTGAGTTTTCAATCTTCACTACCGCAGAGCCCAGTGAATAGATCCGACGACTTTATTATCGGGAACATCAGTGTTGAGGCAGTTAATTTTGCTAATCCAGAGCACTCTAAGCCCTTCCGGGATGCATTCAAGTCAGCACTGGTGAGTAATCCGGGATTCACAGCCGCCACCTTCTCCACATCTCCTCCTGGAGATGCAACAAGCGGCATTCGTGCCCTTATGGCAGGCGATACGACAGATGCAGACAACGCTGTACTGTTTGGCATCAATTGGATCGATGAGGATCTTTTCTCGACAATCGATTTCCCAATTTTGGAAGGCCGAAATTTCACTACAGACGATACGCTTGAATCCCCGTTGGTCGCCATTGTAGATGAGACATTTGTCACCAGAATGCAACTTGAGGGATCTCCCGTTGGGCAAGCGATACAACTGTATGATTTCGACGGAAACGCGACTGAGCAAGTCACAATAATCGGTGTAGTGCCTCAATCGAACATGCCTGACAGTGAAGTTACTGCCCGCTTTGGTCCGCGGATTTATATCCCCCTCTCCCAGAACCCCACGCTATCAGGATTTCAGTTCACTGTTCGAATGCACCCTTCAACACTACTGCGCCCAATTGCAGAGGTTGAAAGAGAACTGCGGGAAATTTCTAGTGGGGTAAATCGGGACATCACGCTCTACCGCATCATGCTGCTGTCTAATCCTATTGAACTCAATGCCTCAGGAATAACAGCAATCCTCGGGATGTTCGCTGCCGCTGCAGTCGGGGCGCTCGTGCTCTCCGTGATCAGTATCTACGGCCTGATATCACGCTCAGTACTTGCCCGCACCGGTGAAATGGGCATCCGGCGCGCCATGGGCGCATCCGACTTGCGCATTGTAAAAATATTTCTTTATCAGGGCCTGCTCTATTTGAGCGTTGCTTTTGTTTTCGGCGGCGGACTAGGTGCTATCGCAATGAGCGCTGCACAATCGTCACTGACCTCAATTTCCGGCTTCAATGCGATGATCATTTTTAGCAGCATTTTTACTACGGTTACCGTTGTAGTAGGCGTTTTGGTGCTAGTTGCATCGTATGTTCCGACAAGGCGTCTTGTCACCATGGAACCCGGTGAAGCCCTGCATTATGAATAACCGCCAACTACATTAACTACCGAGAGGCAGCATCATGAAACTTCAGCAATCCCTAGTTATGAGGCAAATCTTAGTCTTCTTTCTTTTATTAACGTTGAGCGGTTGTGTCATCTATAGCCGCAGCAGCGACCCCACAAGAATTAGATCTACCAACTCGACAATCGTGCTGACACCCGAACCTGAACAGGGACGCAATGTCAGCAACGTCAACGGGCGCATCGTGGTAGGCACCGGCATGACCGTGAACGATGTGGACTCTGTAAACGGCCGCGTTACGGTTGAAGACGGCGCGACCGCCAGGAATGTGGAAACCGTCAATGGGCGAGTGACAATCGGCGGTCGTAACGCCCGCGTCAACGATGTGGAGACGGTTAATGGCCGTATTACTGCAGTGAATGGCGGGCAGATTGATGGCAATGCAAGAGCCGTCAACGGTCGTATCAGTCTTTCCAATGTCACCGTGGGGCGCTCGGTCAGAACTTCTAACGGTGACATCCAACTATTCGACGTGAGTGTTGGCGAAAACGTCGAGACCCGAACCGGCGATATTCGTTTGGAGAACAGCGTTATAGAAAATGACGTGATCATTCAGCGGCGAAGAGTCAGGGGGATCCTGGACATCATGAACAGGAATTGGGGCAGGCAGGAAGTTGTCATCGGCCCCGGTTCAGAGATTCGGGGAACCTTATTGGCTAGAGACGAGATTACGCTTTACGTTCATGAATCTGCTTCTGTAAACAATATTGTCGGTGCGACACCGCGAACTTATAGCGGGTTACGGCCCTAACCTCGGATCAAGACAAAAGTTAGGACTGTAATTTCCAACAGTTTTTGCATTATGAGAAGAAGAAAATATGAACTACTGGTTTGAATTGAAATACACCTTGAGGCTGCTACGCAAGAAGCTGGGTTTCACCTCTTTGTGCGTATTTATTATTGCGGTAGGAATCGGCATTACTGTCCCCCTGATTTATACGGCACAGTTTATGGGGTTTGCGGAGTTGCCTCACAGAGATGCCGATCGTTTTGTCACTACACAACAAGTACTTCAGGGCAGGCAAAACTCTACCCTGGTAGATCCTTTCGTATTTCGCCGCCTCCAACAAAACGTTAACAGTTACAAGACCTTTGGGGCTTTCGATCAGTTCCAGGCAATACTGAGTGACGGTGATACCGCTGAACGATTCAGCGCGGTAACTATAACGCCTGACATATTCAACATGACAGAAGTTGCGCCTCTGCTGGGTCGCAGCTTACAGCCTGACGATGACTCGCCTGGAGCGCGGCCGGTTGTCGTTGTCAGTTTCGACGTATGGCAAAACTACTATGCCGGAGTGGACGATATCATCGGCCAGCAGAGCCGTATAAATGGACAACCATACACCATTGCCGGTGTCATGCCGGAGGGTTATGGCTTTCCTATCGCACACGATCTATGGATACCATTGCAGCTTGATTCCAATCCGGAACCCGGTGGAGCCAGATCACTAAACGTTGTCGGTCTACTGGAAGAGGCGGCAACACGGGACTCGGCGTCGACAGAAATCAACTCGATATGGCTACAACTCAGTGAAGAATTTCCTGAGTACTATGGGGGAATAGTCAGCAATGTTGTTCCCTACACACTGATTCTCATTGCCGATGGCCCCTTCTTCGGGCAACTCATGATCGGAATTACGATAACGGTTTTACTGCTGGTTTGCTTCAACGTGGGAAACCTGTTGACAGCGAGAAACAGCGAAAGAGTGGCAGAACTGGCTGTTCGTGCCTCTGTTGGAGGAACCCGGTGGCGCATCATTCGGCAGGTATTGATGGAGTCATTTCTGATCTGCCTGTTTGCCGCAATCGTTGGTTTGGCTCTTGGAGCACTCGCTCTCAATGTGCTGGCAAGCGAAATTACACAGTCCCCCGCCACACTCCCTTATTGGCTGCATCTCGAACTACAGTTGAATGAGGTAATGGTTATTTTGGCTATTACTTTTTCAGTCTGGTTGTTGTCAGGGCTTTATCCCGCCTGGCAGATTTCCCGCCAGGACATAAGCAGTGTCCTCAACAGTGAATCAGTAGCGGGAAGCGGGGCCGGTCGACTCACCCGGACTCTTGTTACCCTGGAAATCATTACGTCCTGCTGTCTACTTATTATTTGCGTTTCCATAGTGGTGGGCTTTTACCGGTCCAACAACCGGGATATGGGTGTAGAAAGCGAGGGTTTACTCGCTGCCCGAATGAATCTCTCCTCCGGGGTGTACTCGAGTGCCGATGACAGATTGAGATTTCTAAACGAACTCAGAAACGAAGTACTGCTTGCCACCGAGTTTCAAGCTGTCACCTTTGCCTCCGCACTCGCCGGCCAGGGATCGAGGCGGTTTACCTATGGCTTGGAAGAGAGAGACGTCACAACAGACGGCAGATACCCCGATGCGGGAATAGTTTGGGTCGAAGAAAACTACCGTGAACAGATGCAGATATCACTGCTAGAGGGCAGATTCTTTGATTTTAGTGACAACGCAAACAGTCTGCCAGTGGTCATCATCGACGAATTGTTTGCCGAACGCTTTTGGCCAAATGAATCAGCTCTTGGAAAACAGATTCAACTAATCCCTGCTGAGGGCGGCCAGTGGCTTACAGTGGTCGGTGTCATTAATCACATCATTCAGGGTCAACCGACTGCAGAAAGACTGTATCAGTCCACGCTTTACAGGCCCTTACAGCAACTGCCAATTGCAGACCCCGAAGTGCAATCGAGTGTTACTACCTTCTCCATGGCCGTTCAAACGCCGGACTTGCAGAGCAGGCCGTTAAATGAATACGAATTATTGATTAAGACCGCAGCCAGTAAAGTCGATCGCGATATTCCTATCACCAACGTAATGCCCCTGTCACGCGCGATGTATCTGTCCATGGAATTTGTCAACTTCTTCGGGGACATCATGCTGTGGATTGCCTCGGTAACCCTGCTCCTCGCCATAGCTGGCATCTATGGTGTGGTCTCACGTTCGGTGTTATCTCGCGGCAAGGAAGTCGGCGTTCGCCGCGCCCTTGGTTCCAGCAACCTGGGAATTATCAACATATTCCTCAGGCAAGGTCTGTTCTACGCATTGGTGGGTCTCCTGATCGGTGGAGCTAATGGAGCCGTGGTGCTCGATCTCTATCTAGGCTTTGTTGGATCGCGAGATTCGAGCCTCGATTCTCTATCAACAGTAGGCATGCCTATCGCACTTTGTTTGGGGCTGTTGGTGCTCATTGCTTCTTATATTCCTGCAAGAAAACTCATCGCCTGTGAACCAGGGGAAGTTCTGCACTATGAATAATCACCGCGTGTCTTTGCAGGGCAGTACAAATACAGTCGAGGAGGTTGCTCTATGAATTACTGGTTCGAACTGAAGTATACCTTGAGGCTCTTGCGCAAGAAGCAGGGGTTTGCAGCACTTTGCACATTCGTTATTGCCGTAGGCATCGGCATCAGCATTCCCCTTGCATCGGTCAGTGAATTCTTCGGATTTACAGACCTGCCGACACCCGATAGTGAGCGCCTGGTTGTTCTTAAGCAACGCATCGAAGGCAGAGGTACTATACCTTTCGTTGATGCCTACAGTTATCGCTTCATTGAACAAAATACAGAGAGCTATGAGTTACTGTCGGCATTTAGTCGACGATCTGCCGTATTCAGCGACGGTGAAACAGCTGAAGCTTTCAGTGGCGCGTGGATCGAGCCGGAGTTTCTGAACTATGCGGCCCAGGCACCACTAGTTGGCCGCAGCCTGCTTGCCAACGATAACCTGCCAGGGGCCGAACCCGTTGCGGTGATCGGATTCGATCTATGGCAGAGCTACTACGCTGGGGCGGACGATGTAATTGGTCGCATCAGTCGTATCAACGGCGAGAACGTCACCATCGTCGGCATCATGCCGGAAGGTTTCGGCTTTCCTGTTTCCAATGATCTATGGCTGCCTTTGCAGGCTCCTAATAATCCTGATCCTGGATCGGAACAAAATCTCTATCTGGCGGGATTGTTGCACAACGGAACAAGTCAGAACGACGCGCTAACCGAGCTAAACGCGATGCTTCAGTCTCTTTCCCTTGAGTACCCGGAGTTCTATAGCGGGGCATCGGGGATTGTATTGCCCTACTCCCTGGTCCTTATCAATGACGGGCCAATCTTCGGCCAACTCTTTCTTGGCATGCTGGCTACCGTGTTGCTATTGGTCTGCTTCAATGTCGGCAATTTATTGTCTGCGCGTAACAGCGAACGCTTGAATGAGTTGGCGGTGCGCGGCGCCATGGGAGGCACTCAGTGGCGGATCATCCGGCAAGTGTTGTTGGAATCATTTTTGATATGCCTGTTAGCAGCCATCATTGGAGTTGGGCTCGGTTCAATTGGGTTGAGCATCATGGGCGGTGGCATAGGAAACACGGTGTTTTCTATCCCCTACTGGATAGAGTTTTCGCTGGATGGTGGTGACCTTCTTCAAGTGACAGCCATAACGTCCGCAGTCTGGTTGTTGTCCGGGTTTTATCCAGCCTGGAAGATATCCCGCCAAGACATTAACTCGATCCTGAGCAGTGACTCCAAGAGTACCTCCAATCTGGCTTCCGGCAAGCTGACCAAGTCGTTGGTCACAGTCGAAATAGTCGTTTCCTGCTTTTTACTGATAATTTGTTTTTCCACCATCGCAGCTTTCTACTATTCGTCTCGTCAAAGCATGGGAGTAAACCCGGAAGGGCTGCTCTCTGCACGCCTGGATCTCTCCTCAGCAAACTACGCAGAATCGGATTCCAAATTACGATTCATCAATGACCTGCGTAGTGAGCTGATAAATGCTGATGAATTTGAAGCGGCGACCTTTGCAACAGCAATGGCAGGACAACAACCGCCTCGCCTTGAATTCGACATGGAAGGCATCGATGTGGCGGTAGACAACCGGCTGCCGCAGGTAGGTTTATCCTGGGTTGATGCGGAGTATCTTGGCTTGATGGAAACCAATCTGCTGCAGGGCCGTCACTTTGATTTTGCCGACGACGCCGACAGCTTACCAGTGGTCATCGTTGACGAGTTGTTCGCGGAGCGGTATTGGCCAGAAGAAACTGCCGTAGGCAAGAGGATCAGACTGCAGCCGGAACGGGGCGGCGAATGGCTAACTGTTGTCGGTGTAATCAATCACATCATTCAAGGCCAGCCTACTGCAGAACGTTTTTATCAGTCGACTGTGTACCGCCCCATTGAGCAATTAGCGAGTGATAACTCAGCAATCTTTTCAGCCAACAATATATCTCTTGCTGTTCGCGTTCCCAACCTTGTCAATGCACCGATCGCCGATCTGGAACGATCACTAAAGACGATAGCGGCACAAATTGATAGGGAAATTCCCATCTCCCGCGTGATGCCCATGACACGCATGATGTATCTGGGCTTGGAGGCGAACCAGTTCTTTTTTGACATCATGTTGTGGATGGCCCTGGCCACACTGGCCTTGGCAATTGTCGGCATCTACGGCGTGGTTTCCCGCTCGGTACTATCACGCGCCATGGAAATTGGTGTTCGCCGAGCATTGGGTTCCACCAATTTGAAAATTATCAGCATTTTTCTGAAACAGGGGTCTCTATATCTCTGCTTCGGCCTGTTAATTGGCGGCGTAGGCGGTGTCCTGGTTGCCGACTTGCTGCTACAGGCCGTGGGCTCCGAACAAGGAGTGTCATTTGTTTTTCTTTACATCATTTTGTTGGTGGCAGTGACACTCTCATTGATGGTAATCGTCGCGTCATACATGCCGGCCAGAAAACTGGTTGCGATCGAACCCGGCGAGGCGCTGCACTATGAGTAGTCACCCTAATTGAGGAGGTCGCTACAATGTATCTGTCATTAGACCTGCAACACAATCTTCGCTCACTGCGTAGAAATCTCGGATTCGTGACTCTTTGCATATTGGTCATCGCAATGGGCATTGCTGTCTCCATTACGATGTATTCACTCATTACTAACTCTGTTTATCGATCAATGCCATTTCCTGATGGTGGCAATTATGTGGCAATGCGAACTATTGATCACGATACGGGACAAGAACAACAAGGGGCCGCCGTCGATAGTTTTACATACCAGTACCTCAAGTCCTCGGTTGAAAGCTATCAAGCATTTGGGTCTTGGCGCGACTCTTTTATTACTTTCAGCGACGGAGAAGTAGCAGAACAGTATTTCGCTTCCTATATCTCTCCTGAATTAATGCAGATCAGTGCGATAGAACCTTTGATGGGGCGTGCCTTACTTCCAAGCGACGATGTGGCAGATGCAGAACCAGTTGTAGTGCTGTCCTACCACGTTTGGCAGAGTTATTACGCTGGTCAGGAAGACATCATTGGCAGAACCAGCCGTATCGACGGCGATCTCTATACCATTGTCGGTGTAATGCCCGAAGGTTTTATGTATCCAGTCAGCGGTGAGGTCTGGCTACCCTCTCAATTGCCTACTAATGCACAGCCGGGTGGCCAACCCAATGTTTGGATTATGGGGGTGTTGACAGATGACGTTGACATTGAGAGTGCTGAAGCAGAGTTAAATGCATCATTACAGGCTTTAGGTCAGCGCTTGCCTGAGTTCTACAATAATCTGGGCGCCACCCTAATACCTTTCACTCGATTTCTAGCGCCATCCATGACTTACTGGAATATCCTGACGGGCCTGACAGTTGCTCTCTTGTTATTGGTCTCTCTCAATGTCGCCAATTTGCTAGTAGTTCGTACCACTGAACGCATTCAAGAGCTGGCAATTCGTAATGCGCTGGGTGCCACGCCGTGGTTATTGGTTCGATCTGTACTTCTCGACTCCTTATTGATCTGTATATTGGGTCTCGCCCTAGGCACCTTGCTGGCAGACCTCGGAATGACTTCCATCGGGGCGATGATGAGCGGTATCTACCAAGACGTCAGTCAGACCAGGCCGCCTTCATGGTCGACTGGTTACAATTGGGAACTGGGCACGATCGTTACTACTGTGTTAGCGATTGGACTGATTTGGTTGTTCTCGTCTGTATTTGCTGTTCGGAAAGTCATACGACACGACATTTCCATGCCGCTGGGAGGCGGCAGTACAGGATCTGCAATCTCTGGCAAATCAAACGGCAATGCTGCCCTTGTCACCTTTGAAGTTATCTTTTCTTGTTTTCTATTGATCTTTTGTGGTGCGCTGGTAGGCACTGCAAATGAAATGAGTGAAATCGAATATGGTACTGCTACTGATGGTTATTTAACTGGTAGGATCGCGTTGCCCACGACGAGCTATTCTGATGCCTCATCGCGAGAAGTATATCGCCAGAATTTGAGACAGGAATTGCTGCAACAAGAGGGTATCAGCGAAGTCGTATTCGTCTCCTCATTACCTAGTCAACAGGGTATCCCCGTTACCTACAACCTAGAAGACCGCAATGTTCTAACTGAGTCAGCAAGATACCCCACACAAGAGATCGTCTACGTAGGCCCTGACTATTTTACCGCCATGGATGTGCCATTGAGAGAAGGGAGAGAATTCGATGGCTCCGAGAACGCGACTTCACTACCGGTAGTTATTGTCAATGAATTGTTCGCCCAACAAATGTGGCCCGATGAATCAGCCATCGGAAAACGCATCGAGGTCAACCCAGAATCTGAAGATTCGGAATGGCTTACAGTTGTAGGTGTTACGTCACATATCATTCAACGTTGGTCATATTTTGGTACGAATGTACCCGTCCTTTATCGCCCTTTCTCTCAGAGTCCAGCTAATCGTAGCGTAGTACCTCAAGCAGGACTGGCCCAAAGCAGCGGTGAAGTATTCCACGTTGTTCTAAAAGTTGATGAGGCTAACCCAGATCAATATCGCCGTGTCTTGCAGGAAGCAGCCACCAGAATTGATCGCGACGTCCCAATTACATTTCTATTTCTGTTGGCAGAGTTGTTGGAGTTAACTAATGCCATGTCCACCAATTCGACCGCGATATCGTCGAACATCGCATTGTTTACTCTGGTATTAGCTGTAACGGGCATTTACGCCATCGTGGCGAGGTCAGTGAATCAACGAACTCGTGAGATTGGCATTCGCCGTGCCTTAGGATCAAGCGATAGAAATGTTCTATGGGTATTCATTCGTCAGGGCTTTAAGTATCTCGCAGCAGGCTTGTTGATAGGTGGTGGTGCTGCAGTTTTGGTCTCCAATGCGATGTCCATCATATTTGTTGGAATTGGAGGTTGGGTCCCCATCTCCTTCATCGGCGTAAGCTTGGGTCTTGGCCTGCTAATCTTCTTCGCAGCCTACCACCCAGCTAGCAATTTAGTGGCAATAGAACCCGGCGAGGCGCTGCACTATGAATAGGTATACAACATGAACTTGTTATTCAACCTCCGCTACACACTGAGACTACTACGTAAAAGCCCTGGTACTGCCGTTGTTGCTGTCTTCATCATGGCACTTGGTCTGGCTGTGGCGGTACCGCTGTATGCACTCATTAAGAACATAGGCTATAGCTCTCTGCCCTTTCCTGATGGGGACAGAATAGTCCGGGTTATGGCATTGAATAATGAGACAGGACAACCGTTGCGGATCGGGTTCGATAGCTACCAATATGAACTGATGAAAAGTTCGCTTGAAAACGTGGAGGAATTCGCCGCCTACGATAGTTTCAGGGTTATTCTAAGCGATGGCGATGTGGCCGTAGATTTCATGGGAGGGCAGGTTACTTCTTCTTTCTTCTCCATCATGCCGGCCGAACCTTTTCTGGGGCGCACACTGCAACCGGCTGATGAAGAACCCGGAGCTCCGGCTGTCGTAGTACTTGGCTACAACACTTGGCAAAACTACTATAGTGGTAATCCTGACATAATCGGTCAAAGCAGTCGGATCAATGGTGAACCCCACACCGTTGTTGGTGTCATGCCCGAGGGATACCGCTATCCCGAAGTGCGGGAGTTATGGACAGCCTTGCCTCTCAAGAATTCAAATCCAGGAGGCGTACGCAATCTGAGTGTTATGGCGACGCTAAGTGAATCTACTGATCTATCTGAGACCAGCGTTGCTATAGGCACACTTTTCGACGGACTCCGAGCTGACTATCCAGACATTTACCCTTTGGTTTCGGCAACTGTTGTTCCCTTTACCAGATATCTAGCCGTCTCAACCGATATGAGCACAATAGGTATCCTCATGTCCGGGATTGCCCTGGCGACTCTTGTGCTGGTGAGTTTTAACCTCGGCAATCTGCTGCTGATCAGGGCTAATGAAAGACTGCAGGAACTGAGCATTCGCAATGCCCTGGGTTCGACAAAGCTGGAAATAATCCGTGAAGTGTTGCGGGAATCACTGATCATTTGTACGGCCGGTCTTGCCTTCGGCCTGATTCTCTCCAGGTTAGTACTGGATTTTTTTAACTTCGAAATCAACTACCTTCTCGGCACCGAGGGGAGCTTTATGCTACCCCCTTGGGCAGTGTTCGAACTGACACCGAATGTAGTTTTAATTTCATTCCTGACAACGTTCTTTATTTGGATCGCCACCGGACTATTTAGTGCCTGGCGATTGGCCAGGCGGGATATTGGTACCTTCATTCAGGGGGGTGCTCACAGCCTGATCGGTGGCGCCGGCAAGCGTGCCCTGCATGTGCTGGTGGGGTTGGAGATTACTGTGTCGGCAGCCCTTCTTGTGGTATGCGGAGCGTCTTTCATCGCAACAATTAACGGTACCCGTGCCGATTTCGGTGCGGTAAAAGACAATTTTTTCACTGGGTACGTCGTACTCTCGGCATCAGCCTACGACAGCAAGGCGGCACGTCTCAACTATCTGAATGAGCTTCACACAGAATTGCTTGATCAAAACGATTTCACTGACGTGACATTCAGCACGGCAGTTCCAGGACAGGACGGTGAGACAATTACCTATGCTCTCAATGATCGGCAGTTTGATACCGACACACCACCGAGTCAGAACCAGGTTTGGGTCGCCGACAATTTTTTTGAGCTGTTTGAAGTGCCGTTGCAAGAAGGCCGGTGGTTCGATGCTGGTGATGTTGACGGTTCCCAGCCTGTCGTAATTGTGGATGAGCTGTTTGCTGAAAATACCTGGCCGGGAGAGTCGGCCATCGGGAAAAGCATCCAGGTAACCCAAGAACAACGAACGGAGTCGTTGCAAATAGTTGGGGTCACCTCACACATCATACATGATGAACCTATGGCCCCTCAGTCAAGCTATACATCGCTGTATCGTCCGATTGCTCAATCTCCTCTCGACTACTTCAGGGTAGCCGTAAAAGTCGAACAGACTCTCAATGCCGATATCGCCGCTGTCTCAAGCAGCCTGAGACAGGCTGCGACAAGAGTTGATCGGGACGTGCCCGTACTGACGATACACCCTCTTGAAAGAGTTATGCAGAGTTCCATGAACGGAAACGACACGCTAGGCGAGATTCTGCTCGGTGTGGCGTTCGTTGTCTTCTCTCTAGCCATTGTTGCCCTTTTCGCCATTGTCTCCCGCTCGATTATTGCGAGAACCACAGAAGTAGGTATTAGACGAGCACTCGGATCGACCGAGTTAAAGGCCATATCACTCTTTCTAAAACAGGGACTTGGCCATGTTGCCTTCGCGCTGCCTGTTGGCGGTGGACTCGGAATTTTGATCAGCAGCAGCTTCCTGGCTGACACTGCTAATGTGGGGAGCATTATCGTTAATGTGTCAGTGGTGGTAGCACTGACGATCACCACAATGGTCTTTCTTGCTTCTTATATACCTTCTCGCAAGGTGGTAACTATGGAACCGGGTGAAGCACTGCACTATGAGTAGACTCAGCGATCAAGCTTGCCATGGGGAGAATGTAGGATGATTTTAAATTCGAACTTTCGATTCGCTTTGCGAATAATGTCAAAGCGAACAGGATTTAATTGCTTGTGTGCATTGGTAATCGCGCTTGGGCTGAGTATCTCCTTAATCAACATTGCGCTGATGAACATCGTTGCTTATGAAGAACTACCTTTCGAGGACGGTGATCGCTTCGCCATACCGCGAGTAGCAAATCAAATAAATAGTACGGTTCCAATAGAACTATGGGATATCTATCAATATACCTACCTGAAAGAAAACGCTCAGAGTTTCAGTGAAATTGGCGCGATGTTGCCGAGTCTGGCGGGCGTAATAAGCGACGGAGAAACAAGTGACAGGTACAACACAGCTGCCCTGACACCAAATCTCTTGAGGATCACTCAGGTGCAACCCTTATTAGGGAGAAGCCTGACCGAAGAGGATGACCTACAGGGCGCACAGCCGGTTGCTATGATCAGTCACCGCGTTTGGCAGAATTTTTTCAACGGACGACAGGATATCATCGGCTCACTCGCCCAAATAAATGGTGAAAACCGCACGATCATAGGTGTCATGCCCCCAGGCTTTGCTTACCCCATTGTCAACGACATCTGGATTCCTCTGCACCTGACTCCGAACAGCCAACCCGGTGACGAATCCCCATTGCTCACCATCGCTGGTTTACTCGAGGAAGGCGCAAGCATCAGGTCGGCAAGTAGAGAACTCAATAATCTGCTGGACCGGCTGGTCTCTCAGTATCCGGAGCACTATCAGAGCTATCCAGCCGACGTCAGGCCCTATGTCTTAATTCAAAATGCAGGAACCATGCCGTTGGTTAATACGATGGCAGGTGTCATCGTTATTATCATTCTGCTTTCTTGTCTGAACTTGGGAAACCTTTTGCTAGTCCGGGCGAACGAACGGTATCAAGAACTTCTCATTCGCAGCACTGTGGGAGCCAACCGAGTCAATCTGATATTTCCCGTACTACTTGAGTCCTTACTGATCTGTATTATCGGCGGATCGATAGGCCTCTTATTTACCTATGGCGGAATGGCATTCGTTGACAACGCCCTATTCAATTTGCGAGGCGTTGAACTTCCTTTTTGGGTCCATTTTGATTTAACAGGAGAAACAATAGCCCTCGCGCTAATCATAGTGCTGTTTATCTGGTTATTAGCCGGTGGCATCCCCGCCTGGAAAATGACCCGCATCGACATCGCCCAGGGCTTGGGAAGTGGCAGTAAAGGCACAGCACAGATCGGCCACGGAAGGTCCACAACTGTCTTGGTTGGTTTCGAACTCATCGTATCCGTATTTCTCCTGATCCTCTGTGGCATGCTGGTGTTGAACATTGAAGCAGCAAGCCGAGCTGACTATGGCGTAGAAAGCGCCAACCGATTGGCTGCCAGGGTCGATCTACCGGAAGCCACCTATAGCACGGATCAAGCCCGAATTGAGTACCTTCAGAATTTGCAGTTAGAGCTGGAATCTACTCCAGAAGTCATTAACGCCACATTTGCGACAGCCCTGCCCGGGAACGGCGGCAGCTTTACTTCCGTCCAAATCGAGGACGCGGAGTTGAATGTGGAATCCAACTTACCTATACATCGGGTTGTTTCAGTAGCAGAACATTATTTTCAGGAGTTGGGCGTTGAACTTATTGGCGGAAGGTTCTTCGATTTCTCGGACACTGCAACGTCTCAGCAAGTAGCAGTAGTTGACGAGATTCTCGCCAGTCATTTGTGGCCCGCACTGTATGCTGAAAACCCGGCTTCTGTGATTGGCAAACGATTCATGCTTGAACCAGATGAGAATCCTCAGTGGGTCACAGTGGTCGGAATCAACGGCCATGTCATTCAGAATTCTCCATTAGCGGAGCCACAACGCAGGGCCTCAATCTACAGGCCCTTCAGCCAGCGAACCCAGTCGAGAGTTGACCTGGTCATTGAGACCAGAGGAGACACGATTCAAAATTTCCAGGCACTGCAACTGGCGGCCTCTGCAGTTGACAGAGAGGTGCCACTATACCGATTTAGAAATTTCGACTTGGTGCTGACAGATTCTCTAGCGGCAATGGTTATCGTTGGTCAGATATTTACTGTCGTGTCACTAGTGACATTGGGGCTGGCTGCAAGCGGTATCTATGCCATCATCTCGCGGACAGTCCTCCAAAGAACCCATGAATCCGGTATTCGTCGTGCACTCGGATCGACAGATATCAATGCTGTTCTACTCTTCGTACGCAAGGGGCTCCTGTATTTCAGCATCGCGATAGTTGTTGGCGGAGTTATGGCAGCAATAAGTAGCCAGCCCCTGTCGGTTTTGTTTCCTCAAATGGCCGACTATCTACCCACCGTATTCCCGTCAGTCGCTTTGCTGTTCGGCCTCATCATCATGAGCGCATCCTATCTCCCTGCTCGCCGAATAGTCGCAATGGAACCTGGCGAAGCATTGCACTATGAATAAGTAAAAGGTTTTAGCTATGAGACTTCCAGCAGAAATACTGTACAACTTGCGATTGCTATTAAAGAGCCCCGGCCATGTCATCATTTGTATTTTGGTAATCGGCATGGGCATGGGGTTGTCTATCACTGGTTATTCAATTCTGGAAAACTTCAAACCGCAGGTCATG
>JANQJM010000190.1 GCA_028281635.1 Pseudomonadales bacterium
GACCTCGACCTCAGCAAGCTCACTGAAATCTGTGAGTACTTTCGCGAAGTGCGCAAGAAGTACCACCAGTTTGAAAGTGAATTCACAAGAGAGGATATCTCCGTACAGATTAACCAGGTGCCTGGCGGCATGATGTCGAATCTGGCAAATCAATTGAAAGACCAGAACGCACTGGACAAGATTCGGGATGTGTTTGACGAAATTCCAAAGGTCCGGGAAGACCTGGGTTACCCCCCTCTGGTAACGCCCACTTCACAGATTGTTGGCACCCAAGCGGTGTACAACGTGCTAGCTGGTGAACGCTATAAGACTATTACCAATGAAGTGAAGCGCTACCTGCAGGGCGGCTATGGTCAGCCACCTGCCAGTGTGGATGAGACGATCCGCAAGAAAGCCATTGGTAACGAAAGTTATTCTGAAGAAAGACCTGCCGATGCGCTTGCACCGGAAATGGATAAGCTGCGCAAGGATATCGCTGACCTGGCTGGCTCAGAGGAAGATGTGTTGACCTATGCAATGTTCCCGGATCTGGGTCGAGAGTTTCTGCAACAACGTGCTGATGGCACATTGCAGCCTGAGGCACTGTTACCCATCGACTCCGGGGAACGACCCAGCGGTGCAACGGCTACCGAATTTAAACTGGACGTGCATGGCGAATCCTACGATGTAGCAATCACCGGTGTCGGTGAGTTCGGCGGTGGACGGCGGAAACTTTACGTTTCTTTGGACGGGATGCCAGAAGAAGTTATCTTTGAACCGCTCAACGAATACGTAGCTGAAGAAGGTGACAAACGCCAGCAAGCAAGCGAGCCTGGCCATGTGACCGCAGCTATGCCTGGAAATGTGGTGGAAGTGTTGGTGAAGGAAGGCGATTCTGTTGATGCTGGGCAAGCGGTATTAGTGACAGAAGCCATGAAGATGGAATCAGAGATTAACGCAAACATCGCAGGGACGGTGAAAGCCATTAACGTCAGTAAGGGTGATCGTGTCACCCCAGGTGAAGTTTTAATGGAAATCGGGTAGCAATCCCGGAGACACAAAAAACCCACGAACGCAGACGTCCGTGGGTTTTTAGTTTATGCGAGCTAGCGTGGTCGTCTTTCGTATTTAGTAAACGCACCACCGGCCCAACTTAAGGAGTTGGGACCTTCTGCGGCATACACATTGCCGTCAGCATCCACAGCCACACCTTCACCCGCAGTGCCCTGACCTACCCGATCAGGTCTCTCGAAGGGTTGGATGAGCCCCACCACATTATCTTCTTCCAGCGGCCCGATGCGCACACCATTACGCCAGCCAACATGGTTGGTGGGACCGGACTCAGAATCGATGGCATATACCATATTGTCGTCGGTGATAAACAAACCACTGATACGACCATAGGCATAGCGCGATTCCAGATAGTTTCCGTCCTGGTCAAAGATTTCAATGCGATGGTTGCCGCGATCAGCCACCCACAGCCTACCGTAGGCGTCGAACTCCAGGGCATGAGGCGTACGAAACTCGCCATGTTGCACGCCAATCTGGCCCCATTCCTTAATAAAGGTACCATCTGGCGCGAACTTCATGATGCGGGCCGTGTTACCGGCAGCACGGCCTTCTTCCATCGCCGCATTGGAGGTCATGCCCTGGCCATTATGTCCATCCGAGACATAGATGTTGCCATTGGGGCCGACAATCACATCGTTTGGTTGATTGAACATGCCGGGGCCACTACCCGCCTGTCCCGGAGTACCCAGGCTCATCAAGAGCTCACCATCGGCACTGAACTGATGTACCTGGTGACCTTTGGTGCCTTCAGGATTGGCAGCAAAATCGGTGACCCATACCGTGCCATCCTCAGCGGCATGAATTCCATGTGGTGTCTGCATGATGCCACCGCCGAAATTCGCCATGACTTCGCCGGTATGCCGATTGAACTTGAAGATTGGGTCTACCGGGTTGGTATCACAATTGACAGGAACACCACCACCGAAACTGCTGGCACCGCAGCGCTCATAAGCCCAGATGTGCCCGTCATTGGGATCGATATCGATACCTGCAGTTGAACCCCAGTTGCGTCCAGTAGGTAATTCTCCCCAATTTCGGGTCACCACCGGATTCGGGTCGGGCATCCCCTCTCCAGTAATGTAGTTGCCCTGAGCAACAGCACCGGACACCAAAGAAAGTGAAAGCCCTGCAGTAATAAGAGCTCGGAACGACATAACAGCTCCTCCTTTTGTTGTTCTAGTAATTGCGAGAGTCTTGCCTCTTGGCCCAGAGTCTACAACACAAGCAGAGTGCTCACACCTGCTATTGGTCGCCGCTAAAGCTGTCCCTATCGCAGCCGCAATGCCACGCAAGACTGACTTACTCGGTAGGAGGTACAATTCAGCCGCATCTTACGCAGACAGGAAGCAATCATGATCTATAGCCTGGGAGAGCACCGCGTGGAAATGGTTGGCGACGATTATTTTGTCGCCGACAACGCCACGGTAGTGGGACTGGTGAGACTGGAGAACAATGCCAGCGTTTGGTTTAACGCTGTACTTCGGGGAGACAACGAACTCATCACTGTTGGTGAAAACTCGAACATACAGGACGGCTCAGTGCTGCATACAGACCCGGGAGTTCCGCTGACTATTGGCAAGAATGTCACCGTAGGTCATAAAGTCATGCTGCATGGCTGCACCATAGGCGACAATTCCCTGATTGGGATTAACTCGGTAATTCTCAATGGCGCCAAGATCGGCAGCAACTGCTTGATCGGCGCAAACAGTTTAATCACCGAAGGAAAAGAAATACCTGACGGCTCTCTGGTTATGGGCTCTCCTGCAAAAGTAATCAAGCAACTTACTGAGGAACAGCAGCAGGGACTGATTGTTAGTGCAGAGACTTATGTAAAAAACTTCAAACGCTTCAAGGCAGAAATGCGCATTGATGACCGTAACTAAGCAATAAGAACCAGGAATTACATAATATGTTTCGACTGACACCTATCTTCGTTGCTGCACTGCTAGCTGGCTGCACATCTCCTACAACTTTCGATATTTCCTTCTCCACTCAAAGGGATGACCAATCGGGGCTACGCCAGGTGCATTCGCTGAACTTCGGCATAGACCAGGCTGAAATCGATAATATCAAGCGCCGGATGCAACGAGCGGTGGATGATGGACACATTGCTGGCGCACTTCTGCTGGTCGGCAACAACGATGGCATTGGCCTGTTGGAAACCGTTGGCACACAGACCAATGCGGGCATCACACCAGTAAACCAGGACACACTGTTCCGCATTTATTCTATGACCAAACCGGTTATCAGCGTTGCTACCATGACATTGGCAGAAGATGGACTCTTGAGTCTGGACGATCCGGTCAGCGACTACATTCCAAGCTTCGCCAATCTGCAAGTGGTAGCAGGATCGACTGGTGACACTCGGCCTGCCAGCAATCCGATGACTATCGAGCATCTGCTGACTCATCAGTCTGGCATCGTTCAACAGCCCTTTGCCATGAACACACCGCTTGGCCCGCTCTATGGAGACAGTTTTCCCGATGTGCTTACAGGTCCGGATCCTGCAGCGGTGAGCGCAAACTTTATGGATGAGTTCAACAGCATCACGGCCCAGGAACTGGCGTCTCGTATCGGCAAGCTACCGGTCTTGTTTGAACCGGGAACCGCATGGCATTACGGACATTCAACAGATGTGCTTGGAGCGGTATTGGAAGTAGCTTCTGGACAGGCACTGGACGACCTGCTGCAAGAACGGATTTTTGATCCGCTGGGTATGGAAGATACCAGTTTCTGGATTCCCGTACAGAAAGCCTATCGCATCGCCGAACCAATCTACGGTCCGATGACGGACAACATCCAGCCAAGAGGATTACTGGCAGGCGGCCATGGACTGAATTCCAGCGCGGCCGACTATGCAAAATTTGCCTTGATGTTATTGAATAGCGGCCGTCTGGGTGAAAGCCGTATTTTAACCGAGAGCAGTCTGAATCTGATGCGTGAAAAAACCTTAACGGACGATATATCACGACAATATTTCTTCTACGGTGATGTTGGTGACTGGGGATTGGGGTTTCATTTGCAGCCCACCACCGATGACCCTGATGGTCCTCACAACTTCGGTTGGCGTGGTATCGGCGGCACCATTTTTATTGTCGATGAAGAAAACGATTTCTACCTGGTGTACATGGTGCAGAAATGGGGAGGCCCCACGAACACACCGTTTACTGCCGACATTGCCACCCAGATGGTATACGAGGCGATGCGCGATTGAATGTCCGATTCTGACTCCTCAATTCAGATTCAGCCGATTG
>JANQJM010000217.1 GCA_028281635.1 Pseudomonadales bacterium
TGGCGTGGCACAGGCTAAGAAACCCAGAACGGCTGTTAGAGCCTCATTCGAACCGTTAGAACGAGAAGACATAGGGATCAGTGGCGTGTATTTTTATCCAGCGACTCATTGTCACTGCTCTCTGCCGAGGCTCCACCCAGTAATTCGTCGTCATCGGCCGATTGATCGAGGAGTGGAGATTTCTGTTTCTTGGATGTTTTAGCGCCGAGTTCTCGCAGAGATTCCACACGGCGTATCAGGTTTCCACGCCCAGTGACCAACTTATTCTGAGCCTTTTCGAAACTCTTGCGACTGGCATCGATACGAGAGCCGATTTCATCCAGGTCGTCAACAAAGTTCACGAACTTGTCGTAAAGCGCACCTGCTTGTTTGGCGATCTCAGTGGCATTTTGGTTTTGTTGAGCAAGTCGCCACAGATTTTGCACAGTTCTTAAAGTCGTCAACAATGTAGTTGGAACCACGATCAGAATATTGCGCTCAAAGGCATGCTGCACCAGTTCCTGGTCTGCTTGTGCGGCCGCCGTGTACGCAGCTTCAATTGGCATGAAAAGAAACACATAGTCCAGCGAGTTTATGCCACCGAGTTTTTGGTAGTCCTTACCTGATAGTGAATTGACATGGGTACGAATCGAGCTCACATGCTGTTTAAGCAACTCTGCCTTGGCTGCAGTGTCCTCTTCTGAGCAGTACGCATCCCAGGCTTTCAGCGAGACCTTGGAATCAATAATGATGTCTCTGGATTCCGGCAGATGAACTATCACGTCCGGTTGGTATTTATCGCCGTCTTCAGACTTAAGGCTCACATGCATTTCGTACTCTCTGCCTTTGACCAGTCCCGATTTCTCCAGAATCGATTCCAGAACGAATTCTCCCCAGCTGCCTTGGGCCTTGTTGTCACCCTTTAGGGCGTTGGTCAGGTTTACCGCCTCTTCACTAATGCGAGTATTGAGCTCCTGTAAGGCCTTGATCTCCTTTGCCAGAGAGAATCGCTCCTTGGATTCCTTGTCGTAAGTGTCTTCTACCCGCTTTTCAAACTGGCTGATCTTCTCCTGCAGCGGTCCCAGCACATTGCTCAGGGTTTGTTTATTGGTGTCGGTAAACTTCTTCGATTTGTCTTCGAAAATTTCATTGGCAATGTTTTTAAACGCCACGCCAAGCTGTTCTCTTGACTCATTCAACAAATTCAGTTTCTCATCAAACTGTTTGCGCTCAAGCTCGAGGGAGGTTTTGGTGGCAGCCTGCTCTTCTCGTAGCTGCTGGATTTCAGTCTGTAGATTGCGCCGCTCGCTCTCCAATTGAGTCAGCTCATTTTTGAGCGAATTACTTTCTGACTCTTTTGCCATGAGACGTTCGGCAGCAGCCACTTCGGCCACCTTGGCCTGCTGCAACTGACGCAACAGCAGCACGATGCCGACTACTGCAGCTGCCAGTAATAGTAGAAGCAAGAGAAAAAGCGTGTCTGTCATGATGCAGGGAGTTGTCGCTCCCTGACAAGGGAGTGAAGTTTAGGTGAGGTTATCATTAATGACCTGGAGAAGTTCCAATGTCAGTTGGTTGGACTCGGTTGAGCTTTCCAAAGCCTCCGGCACCACATTGATGGCCGAACCAGTCTCCATCAAGCGCACACTGAAATCCTTGATATCCTGCTCGTCCGCGCCACCGCTTCGACCCAGCAAGCGCCCGAAGAAGCCGGGCGATTCTTCATCCTGCACAATGCCGGCAAACCGCACACTGAAAAAGGACTGATCGCGATTGGAATCAACGATATCGATTTCTGCAGACTCCAGCGCTTGTCGAATTTGCACCCAGGCGCGATTGTAATCCACTTTCAACTCAAGGATCGGCTCGCCCCCAGCGTTTTCAATGATATTGGCTTTGCTTTCCGCCTGGATGGTACCTGCCAGCAAACTAGCCGATGAAGCCTGATAAATGTCGTTGCGGTCGGCAAGAAACTGCGACACCGAACGCAGCATTTCCTGCTCAAGATCAGTAGAGGAAGATACTTCCGGCCAGGTCACAACAGTCGGGATTGGTTCGCTACGCAGATTCTCCAGATGTACAACATAGATCTCGGAATAACCGGAGTGCAGGCCAGGTTCGATAACGATGCGGTACTTGTGACGATTGTCCCTATCGCTGCCCAACTCTACCCAGGCTGTCTCCATGATGCCGGCACTGGGGTTCTCGTAATCCAGCGCTATCTGCAACTCGGTCCAGTAATCCCGAATGCGAGGCCATACTTGACCGGGAGTGGCATCGATAAGTATCCAGCGTTTTTCTGAGAGGCTCTGAATAATCACCCCTTCTCTACGCCGGGTCTCGATTGGCCGTGGCATAGGCACTTCCTCAAATGCCACGGAATCTTCAATGATTTGTTCGGGAATCACATAAAGCTGGTCGATGGTGTAGCTATCCAGTTCATTGGGGATTCGCATCTGGGGAACGATTTGTGCCTGCTGATATTCGTTGGATCTATCACGAAAAACACCGTCTTCCCCACCCAGATAATTGCAGGCACTTATGCTGAACATTGCAGCAATAAGGCTGAGCGATTTCACGAATTTAGGGATGACCATGGTACTAGGCCGCTTCTGGCAGCTTTATCTCCGCTTGTTCTAAAGCACTCATCACTTGGACGTGGAATTGAGCGTTGAGTTCCACCAATGGCAACCTGATTCCAGGCGCTATCATACCCATCCTTTGCAGCGCCCATTTCACTGGAATCGGGTTGGCTTCAAGAAACAGGTTTTTGTGCAACAAGGCGAGCTTATTATCCAAGGCTGTCGCCGCAGCTTCATTACCTGCGATCGCTTCAGCACACATCTCAGACATCAAACCTGGCGCAACGTTCGCAGTCACAGAGATGACGCCGTCACCACCACCTAACATCAACGGCAAAGAGATAGCATCTTCGCCGGAATAGACGGCCAGTGAATCACCGCAGCTGTTTATCAATTCGATCCCACGCTGCAAATCACCAGTAGCGTCCTTTATCCCAACGATATTTTCAATTTCAGACAGGCGCTTTACAGTTTCGAGTGATAAATCGCAAGCTGTGCGTCCTGGCACGTTATACAGTATCTGCGGAATATCAACTGACTCTGCTATCAATTTGAAATGTCGATAGAGTCCTTCCTGTGATGGTTTAGTGTAATAAGGCGTAACTAACAGACAGGCATCAGCACCATGTTCTTTTGCAGATCGGGTAAAGTAGAGTGCTTCCTGTGTATTGTTGGAGCCGGTGCCAGCAATGACAGGTATCCGCTTATTGACCACCTGCACACAATGCGCCACCAGATCGCAATGCTCATCGGTGCTCAAGGTTGCCGATTCACCAGTCGTGCCCACGACTACGATGCCGTTAGTCCCTGATTCGATATGCCATTCGATCAGACGATCGAAGGCTTCCAGATCCAAGGAACCGTCCATTCCCATGGGAGTGACGATTGCAACCAAACTGCCTTGTAGTCTATCTGACATAGTTTTACTCAGAGGTTCCAGCTTTGAGCCATGTAGGGAAGCGCTAAAGATAAGAGCCGAATTTTATCATAGGGTCCAGAACTGGACCATGTCAGCCTTCAGGCTCTGCCTGTGGCCTCGCCTGCATTCTACTAGGCCAGGAATTAACGATTGCCTTGATTAAAGTAGCCAGGGGAATGGCGAAAAATACGCCAGCCAGCCCCCAGATACCGCCAAACACCAGGACGGCTGCAATGATAGCGACAGGATGCAGGTTTACAGCTTCGGAAAAAATAATAGGCACCAGCACATTGCCATCAAGGATCTGCAGAATCAGATAAGCAATGAGAACAGTGTAGAACTCCCCGCCTATCCCCCATTGCACGTAGGCTACTGCAGCTACCGGCAACGTGACGGCAGTGGCTCCTATATAGGGTACGATGACTGACAAACCCACCAATACCGAGAGCAGCAGCGCGTAATTGATTCCCACAACCACGAACAACACATAGGCAGCACTGCCGACAATGAGAATCTCAACCACTTTGCCTCGAATGTAGTTGGAAATCTGCTCATCCATTTCCTTCCAGATGCTGCTCATGAGTGGTCGATTGCGGGGCAAGAAGTTCCCTGCCCAATGCACCAATTCGTCTTTGTCCTTCATCATAAAGAACACCAGAATGGGCACCAGCACTAACAGAATCATCCAGGCAAACACGCTCGGTAGGCTGGCCAGTGAGTACTCCAGAATGGTTTGCCCAAATCCACCGATCTCACCACCAAGCCCGTCGATGAATGCCCGAACCTGGTTTTCCGAAAAGATTGGATAGTTCTCTGGAAGCGCCATCAATGAATCGCGCCAATCGTTTAGCAGATTCGGAAATTCATTTGCCAGACGCCGTAACTGAGTCCAGGCTTGAGGCAACAGATACAGCAGCAGTAACAGGAAAATTCCTATAAACAGAGTATAGACCGCCGCGAATGCCAGGCCGGCAGATAATCCGTATCGTAAGAGTAAGTTCACCAGGCCTTGCATAAGATAAGCAATAATGACCGCCGCAATCAGAGGCCACAACACGCCACCGAGCAACACCAGAACGACCAGACCAACCGTCAACAGTATGAGCAGGATGATCGACTCTTCATCATGGAAGTAGCGATCGAAGAAATCATGTAAAAGCTTTTTCATACTGATGTAAGCCGAATGAGTGACAGCGTCTCTGCCAGCGCGTTATTGAATCTCGCGCCGCTAACCTTTTTGAATCCAGTAAAAATAGGCTTCGTCGTCTTTTTGAAAATCCAGGATCTGGTGATCGCTTTGCTCCACAAACAGATGGAAATCTTTCTCTGATCCCGGATCGGTGGCTACAACCTTCAAAACTTGTTGCGATTCCATATTATTCAAAGCCAGTTTGGCCTTCAGCAGTGGCATGGGGCATTGCAGCCCGGATAGATCTAATTCAATGTCGGCGTTTTGAGTCATAAGCATATTTTAACAAGCTCCAGCCCTTGCAGTCTCCCCTGCCGGACCTGCCAGACACCCCGCCAACGTCGATAAGTTGTTCTAACAATTGAAGTTATTTGTGTTAATCTGGGTCTCGGCAAACACATCCAACTCGCTGTTTTCCATGTGAAGTACCTTGAGAATGACCACGAGAGTTGCCATATAAAATCCCATGGGTAATCGCCAATTTAGTCTCCTCGCCTTCTTAATGATCGGCATCCTGATGCCAGGCTTCAGTATGGGCCAGTCTACGCTGCCGAGTCTGGGAGATCGGATATCTGGCACAGTCTCCCTTTCTCAGGAATATCAGCTGGGACAGCAATTCCTGAGTCAGATCCGCCGCAGCGCACCAACCATTCCCGACGCCCTGCTGAATACTTACCTGGAAAATGTCAGTTTTAAACTCGCCGCTCGCAGCCAGTTACAGGACCGGCGTCTGTCTTTCGTAATAATCGATAGCCAGGAGATCAACGCATTCGCAGCCCCCGGTGGAATTATTGGCGTCAATACGGGCCTGTTCCTGAATGCCCGCACTGAAGCTGAGTTTGCCTCGGTAATGGGCCACGAGTTAGCCCACGTGAGTCAGCGCCATTTTGCTCGTGGCATCGATCAGGCTCAGGCCGGACGCTTCGGCCAGTTGGCAGGATTACTCGCCAGTGTATTGATCATGGCAACCTCCGATGCCGGTCAGGGCACTGCCGCACTGAGTGCCGTGCAAGGGCTGGCCATGGATCAACAACTGCGTTTCTCACGCAGCAATGAAACCGAAGCCGATCGCATCGGGCAGGACACCATGTACGCTGCAGGTTTCGATCCCGCAGCCCAAGCCACTATGTATGAGCAGTTACTGGCTGAAAACCGTTTTGGTCGTCGCCCGCCAGAATTTTTGCTCACTCACCCACTGACTCAATCTCGAATCGCTGCCAGTCGTGGCCGTGCCAGTCGTTATCCGCCACAGGAATACAGCCCCAATCTCGAGTACCAGATTATGAGAGCTCGAGTGGTAGCACACTACGCACTGGACAAGGCCGCTCTGGTTGCTGATATCGAAGAACGTCTGGCGGCCAGCACCTCCACGTTCACCCGCGAGGCGAACAGTTATGCATTAGCGGTGGCTTATTGGGAAAACGAACAGTTCACGGAAGCAGAACGTACCCTCGCTCCTCTGTTGGAGAAGTACCCTAATCAGATAAGTCTGGTCGTCACGCAAGCTGAGATATATACCAAACAGAATGAACCCCGCCGGGCCATGGATTTCCTGGAGCGACATCTGGAGATTAATCCTAACAATCACCCTCTGACCATGGCCTATGTAGATGCCCTGCTCGAAGCACGGGCTTATAATGAAGCTGCAGAGATGATGTCTGCACACGCTCGTTATCGCGAGAACGACCATCATCTGTGGTATCAGCTTGCAGAAGCCTGGGGTCAGGCGGGCAACATCAGCCAGGTACATCAAGCCCGGGCCGAGTATTTCTTGCTGGTAGGAGACTTGGGTAACGCTCGCGAACAATTGCGATTTGCGCTGCGGATTGAGTCCGATAACGGTGCTAATCCAGCTGAAGAAGCAAGACTGCAGCAAAAGATTCGTGAGGTTGAGCAGCGACAGCGTGCGCTCAGTGGTTAAGCCTTTCCTTTAACCTTAACATTCAATTCAGCGGCGAAGTTCAGCATGCGCTGCAGAGGAATCATTGCTTTTTCCGCCAGTTGAGGATCAACCTCAATTTCATTGTTCTCTGCTTCCAGACTCGCCAACATGCGCTGCAATGAGTTCATCGCCATCCAGGGGCAATTAGCGCAGCTACGACAGGTCGCATCGTTCCCTGCTGTCGGCGCAATGATGAAATTTTTCTGTGGCGCCATTTGTTGCAGTTTATGAAAAATCCCCTGATCGGTAGCCACGATAATGTCCATCTGGGGCAGGCTTTGAGCCGCTTTGATGATCTGGGTGGTGGAGCCAACCACATCAGCAATTTCCAGCACCGAAGCCGGCGATTCCGGATGCGCAAGCACGGCCGCTTCGGGATAGACCTTTTTCATATCTGCCAGCCCGCGTGCCTTAAATTCTTCATGCACAATACACGCTGCATCCCACAGCAGCATATCTGCCCCCGTGGATTGCTGGATGTAATGACCCAGATGTCGATCTGGTGCCCACAGAATCTTCTTGCCCTGCTCCGCCAGATGTTCAACAACGTCCAGCGCAATACTGGACGTCACTACCCAATCTGATCTTGCCTTAACAGCCGCTGAGGTATTTGCATACACCACCACCTCTCGATCGGCATGCTCATCGCAGAAAGCACTGAATGTATCAATGGGGCAGGCGATGTCTAATGAACAGGTCGCTTCCAACGTAGGCATCAAAACCTTTTTGTCTGGGCTCAAGATCTTCGCCGACTCTCCCATAAAGCGCACACCGGCTACCACCAGAATGTCGGCATCACAGTCGTGGCCGAAGCGTGCCATTTCCAGACTATCGCCTACGAAACCACCGCTGGCTTCAGCCAGATCCTGTAGCACCGAATCAACATAGTAATGAGCGACAAGTTTGGCATTCTTTTCTTGCATCATTTTCGTGATGCGTTGAATCAGATCTTGCTCTTCTGCATCTGACAGCGGTTGCGGAGGATCGACTCGATCGAGGAAGCGCCGGACTAGTTCGGTGTCGGAGGCTAGGGTAATGTGTGTATCACTTGTTTGCTTCGAAGACATGATGCTTAACTCTACACGACAAACAAACGTTGTTTATTGAATCCTGAATTCTTTTCAGCAAAGCGGCGCGTTTAAGTCGTATAGGATTCACTCACATTTTGGCTGAGCCAAAATGCTCGCCCTCCGGGCAGCGCTGCGCGCTGTGTGCGCCGCTTGCGCGGCTTTCGAACCTATAACGGTTCGAATTACTACTCTTTGAAATGCACAGAACCAGTCGAAGTCTGTGACTTTTTGAAATTTGGTGGGTCGTATAGGATTCGAACCTATGACCAAAAGGTTAAAAGCCTTCTGCTCTACCGACTGAGCTAACGACCCAGAAAACTGAATGTTTTAACTACTGGAAATTTTCGCAGGAAAATTTCCTGAATTCTATTGTATTACTATTGTTGCTTCGATCTTGTCTGGCAACAGTTCTTCTGAGCCTCTGAGACTGGCCAGCACGCTGGTTCCCTGCATGTAAGCCATGGGAGTCCATGGGAGTTCAGAAAGGGGCGGTATGGTACTTGAACTTCCTTTAAATTTCCACACAGGCGCCAATAGCTGAATACGCTATTGATAGCGGGTTGGATCCGGGACTCCAGCCTGTTGGAAACCTGCTTTGCGGAATCGACAGCTGTCACAAACGCCACAAGCCTTACCTTCGTCGTCTGCCTGGTAGCAGGACACAGTAATGCTGTAGTCGACGCCCAAACGAGTGCCAGTCTTGATGATTTCTGCCTTACTGAGATCGATGAGCGGCGTCTCTAAACCAATACTGCCCCCTTCAACCCCTTTCTTTGTCGCCAGATTCATCATGGTTCGAAACGCATCGATGAATTCCGGCCGGCAGTCGGGATAGCCTGAATAGTCCAGAGAGTTAACGCCGATGAACAAGGCTTCGGCATCAAGCACTTCGGCCCAGGCTAAACCGTAGGCGAGAAACACGGTATTGCGCGCGGGCACATAGGTTACCGGTATCTCCTCGGTTTCCTCCTCTGGTACCTCAATAGAATCGTCTGTAAGTGCCGACCCACCCAGGGCATCCATACCGAGACTGATGACCTTATGGTCTTCGACTTTAAAGGCTTTAGCGACTCTCTTTGCCGCATCAATCTCACTACTCGATCGCTGGCCATAGTCGAAACTCAAGCCGTAACAGCGATAGCCACGATCCTGCGCTATGGCGAGGCAGGTGGTTGAATCTAAACCGCCTGAGACGAGGACTATTGCTTTTCTGGTCATGGGTTATTTGGGGGTTGGGATTGAGGTGTTGTTGGGGTTTAGGTGTAGTTAAGAACGAGATTTCGATAAGTGTTGGTCAACGGCCTGGCTCCTGTCCCCACAAGATTTTATGTAACTGTACTTGCATACGCACAGGAAGACGATCTTCCAGTATCCAGTCTGCCAATTGAGCGGCCGCTAACTCCTCGTGTGAAGGTGAAAACAAGACCTCTCCAGCTTTTGCCCCCAGGTTGTATTCCAGCAGTTTGGCGCGAGCCCAATCGTAGTCTCCACGATCACAGATGACAAACTTCACCTGGTCCTTGGATTTGAGAAGTGGGACGTTCTCGTATCTGTTCTTGCCCACTTCCTTTGAAGCTGGAGTTTTCAAATCCAGGACTACCGAAACCCGCTCATCGACATCGTCGATAGCCATTGCACCGCTCGTCTCCAGGGAAACTTTAAATTCTCTATCGCATAACAGTTTTAACAGGATGGTGCAGTTGGGTTGAGCCAGTGGTTCACCGCCAGTCACTGTGACATAGGCACAATCGAAACTTTCAACCTGAGCAATGATATCTTCCAATGACATTAATTCGCCGCCTTCGAAAGCGTATGCGGTATCGCAGTACTGACAACGCAAAGGACAACCGGTTAAGCGCACGAACACTGTCGGCACGCCTACCGTCTTCGCTTCCCCCTGCAGCGAATGGAAGATCTCAGTGATACGCAGTGTGCTGTTGTTCATTGCAATAAGAACCTGGGCTGCATTAACTCAGCCTACGCATACGTAAGGAGCTTGAAGTCTAGTCGAGACTGAGTAAGCGAGTATCAGCCAGATTGGCGACGCCAGTATTGGGAAAGCGGCGTTTAATATCATTCAGTAACTGACGAGCTTGCGGTATGTTGCCTAGCCCTTGATAAGCCTGCGCCAAACCGTACATGGCGTCAGGAAATTTCGCGGAATCTGGATACTGATCCAAAATAATCTCAAAGGACTCTCTGGCTTCGTCATAGCGGTTGAGATTGAGATATGCCAGCCCTTTCCAATAATGGCCATTAGTTACGAAGCGACCATCGGGGTAGATGCTGAGATACTGATCGAATTCGGCTATAGAGCGTTGAAAATTGCTATTTATCACCGAATCGTAGGCCATCTGATACAACTGCTGTTCACTCAACATCGCTGGCTGCAGAGTGCCACGACTGCTGCCAGTGGTTCGACTATTACTTGAGGCAATTGGACGCGATGTCGAAGTAGTTTCTGTGGGTGCATTAGCAACTGCAAGCGCAGTGGAATCCACCGGATCAGAAGTTGCAGGTGACTGATCCGGGTTGTCTGAGGGATTACTTAAGGTCGAGCCAGAATAGATTGGATTAACCGGAGTAGTCGAGCTAATCGGGCTAGTCTCCAGTGACCGAAGCCGCTCATCCACATCGGTGTATCGACTTAGAGAATCACGTTGCAATTTTCGAATCTCAAAGCCCTGCTCTTCTACCATGCCTCGCAGGGCCTGGATTTCTGTCTGTAGTTGGCGATTTTGATCCAACAATAGCTGTAGTGCATCGTTGTTACTAACGGGCGCACTGTTGGTATTGGCTGGAGTTTGACCAGGCGTAAAGGGTCGGGATTCGACTACTGAACCGACTCCCTGCGCTGCAGCCGACGAGGCCAAGAAACCTGTAACGACACAGGTAGCTAGTGCTGAGGCTGCAGCTTTAGAGAGTAGTTTCATACATTAACGGGCTACGATTTCAACGCGACGGTTGCGGCTATAGGCAGATTCCGTCTGTCCCGATTGCGCCGGGCGTTCTTCACCGTAGCTCACCACTTCAATTTGAGAGCGAGATGCGCCATTCACGATCAGGTAGTTAAGAATGCCATTGGCTCGGCGCTCACCAAGGGCCAAATTATATTCCCGGGTTCCGCGCTCGTCGGCATGACCTTCCAGCCGAACCCGCTTGTTCGGATTACCAGCCAGATCGCGGGCGTGGTATGTCAGAGTATCGCGATCTTCAGCCTTGAACTCGGCGATGTCAAAATCAAAATAGAAGACAGTCTGGCGCAGAGCGTTCTGGGCGCGAATCTCCTCTTGAGTGAGTTGGCCGCTGCCGGAACCAGGTCTGGAGGAGGCTGAGCTACCAGAATTACTGGAAGCAGAGCTGCTAGCACCAGAATCGGCACCGTCGTCTGTTTCGCTGGTCGAGCTACATGCTGCAAGGGCAAATAGCGAAATGACTAGGCCCACTTTAAGAAAATGATTACGTTGTTTTCCCACTCTTTGAGTCCTCCGAGAACTTTTTACTTTTGGATACTTTTGAGTACTTTCGAATATCTACGACAGTCTAATTGAAAAACGGAGACCAGGAAGGTTCCCGCACATCGCCCTGCGAAGATGGTAAACGGAACTTCACGCGGCCGTCAATGGATACGGCGTCCAGCACCCCTCGCCCGGCAAACTTGGTCGCATACATGATCATACTACCGTTTGGAGCTACGCTGGGTGACTCATCCAATGAGGTATCGGTGAGCGTTATCACCCGCAAGGTTTCAATATTGTAAATAGCGATCTGATAATTCGGATCCTGCCGTGTCTCCCGCCGCACATGTACGAGGTTGACGCCGTCAGGCAGGAAGTTTCCCTTCATGCATTGAAAACAGTCAAAGGTGAGTCGCTCAACATACATGTCACTCGCCCCCAATTCCATCTGATAGATTTGCGGCTGCCCGGTCCGGTCGGACATGAAGACCAGCGACCTGCCATCTACCGTCCAACTTGGCTCGGTATCAATCGAGGGATGATTGGTTATCCGCATGAGCTCGTTGGACACGAGGTCCTGTACATAGATTTCCGGATTACCATCCTTGGACAAAACCATTGCCAGTTTATTACCGTCGGGTGAGAACACCGGCGAGCTATTGATATTGGGATAGTTGGTTATCTGCCTACGCTGTCCCGTGGCTATATTTTGTACATAGATGCGGGGCAAGGTTGTCTCAAACGAAACGTAAGCGATATCTTCCCCGTTGGGGGACCAGTTAGGTGACATGATGGGCTCGCCAGATTCCAGCAAGACCTGCGCTCGCTGACCATCGTAGTCAGATTTCTCCAGCCGGTAAATAGTGTTACCTGGCCCTAACTCTTCAGACACGATATAAAGTATTTGTGTGGTGAAGGCGCCGCGTGTGCCGGTAACCAACTCATAAACCACATTACTGATTTCATGACCGATATCGCGCAACTGAGCAACACTGCCAGTGAGCACTTCGCCAGCCAGCTTCATCTCACGATTAATATCGAAAAATTCATACTGAACCTGCACCAACTGACTACCGGGGGCACGATCGATCTTGCCCACCAAGAGATAGTCTTGCGCCAGTATGCGCCAGTCCCGGAAAAAGACTTCGTTCTCTTCACTGGGCAGACTCAGCATGTTGCCAGGTGATAATGAGAGGAATTCACCCACTTGCTCCAGATCATTTACTACGATGTCTGCTACATCTTCGCTCAGCACGCCACTGCCTTCCCAGGCGAATGGCACAACCGCGATGGGAATGGGGTTATCCACACCCTGGGTGATTTGTATGCTGAGCTCAGCCTGGGCTGAGATCGACACTAATAAAAGAAGCAATACACTTAGTCGAGAAATCATCGGAAAACTCATTTCAATTCAATAAATCGTCTGGCTCAAAAATCAGGGATAGCGATCTGAAATTTGAGTTGAATACACTAATCGGCAAACTTTGCAGTTCTGAGAAAGGCGCAGCTCGATATACAGCGGTTTCTGCCGATCGATCGAATGCCGGATCACCGCTGGATTGCGTAATAGTCACGTCCAGCAATTCGCCGGTGGGCAACATGCGTATCTGCAACACCGTGCGCATTCCATTGCGAGCGCTGGGTGGTCTGGACCAATTCTCCTGTACAACCTGTTGAATCAGTCCGGTAGCACTCTGTACCAATTCGAATTCATTGCGGGCCGCTTCTGCTGCCGCTGCTTCAGCTGCAGCCTGGGCTTGCTGACGCTCAAATTCCCGCTGCCGCAAACGTTCCTGTTCCGCCCGTTCCGCCTGACGTTGCAGCTCTTCCTCGCGCTGCTCCTGTTCGCGGCGTCGTTGTTGTGCCTGCTGTCGCTCCAGCTCTTCCCGCTCTCGTAGCGCTGCCTGCCTCTGCTCTTCTTCTCTACGTTGACGTTCTGCTTCCTGTTGCTGTCGTTCCTGCTCTACGCGTTCTGCCTCCGCCTGCCGCTGGCGTTCCTGTTCCAGATCCCGTTGTCGTTGCTGTTCGATGCGCTGCCGTTCCAGGTTTTGCCGATTAACCACTTGTGGGTTTTCGTCGATGAATAGAGCCTTGATGATCGTGGGCTGCACCAATTCCATCGTATCTGCGTCTGTGGCGGATTGCAGATAGATAATGATCACAAAGATCAGCGTATGAAAGGTCAACGCTACTACCACCGAGAATGGGTAGCCGTTGTAGATAATGAGATTGTTCAACGCATTATTCATAACAAACAGCGATTCACTACTCACAGACTTTCCAATGGTTTGGTAATGAAATTCGGATTGGTGACACCGGCGTTGTTGAGGGTTGTAATCAAGGTGATCATGGTACCCCAATAGGCGTTCGTATCCCCTTCCAGTAATACCTGGATATTGGGATTGGCATTCATAATGCGGGTAACGCTTTCGCCTATAGTTTCCAGCGTGGCCGATTCACGATCATCACCGGTTGCACCAATACTCAGAAAATACTCACCCTCGGCCGTGATAGAAATGACCAATGTCTCCAGATTTTCATCGATATCCAGCGGCTCGTTATTGGCCTGCGGTAACTCGACATCGATACCCTGATTCAGCATGGGGGCTGTCAGCATGAAAACCACCAGCAACACCAACATGACATCGATTAACGGCACCACGTTGATGTCACTCACTTGTTTACGCTTTTTACGAGGTATGGTTTCCATGTCAGTCGTCGGTTCTCATTAGAGATCAGGTACTGTGTATTTGCCTGTGCAGAATGCTGGAAAACTCATCAGAGAAAGTGATGTAGCTGCTGGTGACATGATCCAGCGTTGCTGAGTAGCGATTATAGGCCACTACTGCCGGAATCGCCGCGAACAGGCCGATAGCTGTTGCCAGCAGCGCTTCCGCAATGCCAGGCGCCAGCACCAGAATAGACGCCTGGGCCTGACTGGCAATAGCCAGAAAGGTGTTCATGATGCCGATCACCGTGCCAAACAGCCCAACATACACCGAAACTGACCCGATAGTGGCCAGAATTGGCAGATGTTTTTCCAGTTTTTCCTCTTCCCTGGAATAAGCTACCCGCATCGCTCGCTGCGCCCCCTCCATCACCGCTTCCTTATCTACCGCCTGTTGGCGCAGACGCATAAATTCTTTGAAACCAGCGCGGAAGATGTTCTCCATTCCCACAATCTGCAAATTGTCCTGCTGCATCTGGGTGCCTTCTTTATAGAGCTGACCCAGATCCATGCCCGACCAGAATCGCTGCTCAAAGCTAAAAACGCCTTTTCTGGCGGCCGATAACACCAACCAGCGTTGTACGATGATGATCCAGGAGACCACCGAGGTAATAATTAATATCAGAAACACGAGCTGAACCGGTGGACTGGCATTCAGCATTAACTCGATCGGGTTAAATCCTTCACTCACTCAGAAATCTCCAGAAGCTATTTCGTCGGAAAATACTTAAGGTATGACAATGATTTTTCGCCGGAAATCCGCGGGGTTATGGCATTTATTCGGCCAAATCCTGAAATAGTTTCGGGAAAACGCATTTAACTGAGAAAAACTAACGTACAGACGACAAAAACGGCCAAAAAGCTGAGGAAATATGGCCTAAATGTGGCAATCAAGCTGTTTTAAGAGGGAATTATGCAGATGGTCTGAAACAGCCCCTCAGGACTGGCTACCATCAGGTTCTGAACTGAACAAATCGACTATTTGTTGGGATGGTTTCAGCCCTAAATGGCGGTAGGCATATTGGGTTACTACCCGGCCGCGGGGTGTGCGCATGATAAAACCTTGCTGTATCAGATAGGGCTCAATCACGTCCTCCAGGGTATCCCGTTCTTCACTGAGGGCCGCAGCCAGGCTGTCGATGCCCACTGGACCACCCTCGAACTTCTCGATCACAGTGAGCAATAAGCGCCGGTCCATCTGGTCGAAGCCATGCTTATCGATACTCAGCATATCCAGCGCTTCACTGGCCGCCTTCGAACTTACCCGGCCATCGGCTTTCACTTCAGCAAAATCGCGTACACGGCGTAACAACCGGTTCGCTATACGTGGTGTCCCGCGAGAACGCCTGGCGATTTCATCTGAGCCTTCCGCATCAATCTCCGAACCTAATATGCCGGCTGAACGAGTAACTATGCGGCTCAACTCTTCCATGGAGTAGAATTCCAGGCGCTGAATAATGCCAAAACGATCACGCAAAGGAGAAGTCAGGAGTCCGGCCCGGGTGGTTGCGCCCACCAGAGTAAAAGGGGGCAGGTCCAACTTTATAGAACGCGCAGCCGGCCCCTCGCCGATCATGATATCCAGTTGATAATCTTCCATCGCCGGATACAGAATTTCTTCGATTGCCGGACTCAGACGATGTATCTCATCGATGAACAGCACATCACCCTCCTCCAGATTAGTCAGCATTGCTGCAAGATCGCCGGCTTTTTCCAGCACGGGCCCTGAGGTAGTCCGGATGGCAACGTTCAATTCATGGGCGATGATATTGGCCAGAGTCGTTTTACCCAGGCCTGGCGGACCGAATACCAGAGTATGATCCAGGGGTTCCTGCCGCTTACGTGCCGCGTTGATGAATATATCCATCTGCTGCTTCACCTCTTCCTGACCTACATAGTCAACCAGGCTCAGCGGACGAATAGCTCGTTCCTGCGATGCTTCAGCCGAATCGGTCTGGGGAGAAATTAAGCGGTCTTCTTGCATAACTAAACTGTGTAGGCCTACAGCATACTCTTAAGGGTAAGCCGGATTAACTCTTCACTGTCGGCGACTTCGGGATTTTCTTTGAACACCTGGGAAATTGCCCTACTCGCCTGCTGCGGCTTATAACCCAAAGCCAACAGGGCCGTTTCAGCATCTTTACTTATAGAGGAAGAAAGACTGACACTGGAATCCGTTGTCGCAGCGGATTCGGAACCACCCCACTCGTCCAGGCGGTCACGCATTTCAACGATAAGTCGCTCCGCTGTCTTCTTGCCGATACCGGGCATATTCACCATGGCAGAAACGTCGTCATTGCGCACAGTTCTGACAAACTGGTCGGCATCCATACCCGAGAGAATAGTCAAAGCCATCTTTGGCCCGACTCCGTTCACCCGGATCAGGGCACGAAACAGCGTCTTATCCTTTTCCTGGAAAAAGCCATACAACAATTGTGCATCATCACGCACAACGAAGTGGGTATGCAATTGCAGTTCTTTTCCAACTTCTGGCAGCTGATAAGCTGTACTCATTGGCACCTGCACTTCGTAGGTGAGACCGCTGACATCCACCAGAATCTCTGGAGGTTTTTTCTCGATAAGAATGCCGCGAATACGACCGATCAAAACTGGTTACCTGTACTAGCGAAGTCGTTTGCGACTGAATGATTTGGCGCCAGCCATACGCAGCAAACTGGCATGAGTATTGGCATGGCAGATTGCGACCGCGAGCGCGTCGGCAGCGTCTTCGGCTATGTTATCACTTATGGAAAGCAGCGCCTTCACCATGTGCTGCACCTGCCCCTTCTCAGCGGCACCTGCGCCAACTACTGCCTGCTTTACCTGTCGCGCGGAATACTCATCTACTGGTAAATCGTGACTCAAAGCAGCGCTCATAGCAGCACCACGAGCCTGACCAAGTTTGAGCGCGGAGGCGGCGTTTCTGCCCATGAAGACTTCTTCGATAGCAACTTGCTGCGGTTTATGCTGTTCGATTACTGAACAGATACCAGTAAAGATCTGCTTAATGCGCGCCGGTAATTCACCATCACCGCTACGGACACATCCACAATCAATATAGGACAGTTTGTTGCCACGCACCTCGATCAGACCAAAACCGGTGGTGCGGGAACCTGGATCGATGCCGAGTACCAACATCGGATGATCATCTCATTGTTATTGGGGCCAGGGCAAAGCTGTCAGAGGGTGTGCTAGAGCTGCTGAGCAATCTCGTCCGAGATATTGGCATTGGAGTAAACGTTTTGCACGTCATCCAAATCCTCCAAATGCTCCACCAATGTGAGTAGTTTCTGAGCACCATCCAGATCCAAATCCACTTCCGTGGAGGCCAACATGGTCATCTCTGCCCGCACCGGTTGCATATCAGCGTCCTGCAGAGCATCCTGCGTGGCACCGAAAGTTTCCAGCGTGGTCATCACGTCGATGCTGCCGTCTTCGTTGGCCACCACATCGTGCGCTCCAGCTTCCAGCGCAACTTCCATCAATTTCTCTTCATCGGCCCCATCTGGAAACGAAATCACTCCGGTCCGTTCAAACAGATAAGCAACCGATCCGCTGGTACCCAGGCTGCCGCCAAACTTGCTGAATCCATGGCGCACTTCGGCAACGGTGCGGTTTT
>JANQJM010000223.1 GCA_028281635.1 Pseudomonadales bacterium
GTCGAAACTGAAATCCACATCAGGATCGAAAGTAACATCTGGATCTAACACCGTCGGTTCATTTTGCTGCGCATAAGCAATATTGAAGGCGCCTAAAGCCGCCAAGCTTAAGCCCAGTAAAAGTGGAAGACGGCAAGACATGGAAAGCCGCTTAGTCGATCTGAACTCGAAGGTTTTCCAGTTCAGCTTCGCGGAAGGCAACGTCGGTCAGTGTGCGCGTGGTCAGGAATTCATCTTCCACTTCCACACCAGTGTGAATTTCCAGGAATGCCATATTGGAAAGTCGGTTGCTCACCAGATTCATCATGGTCAGGGAACGAGCCATCCAGATATCGTTAACCAGTTCCACTCGGGATGCCAGTAAACGCTTGATCTCGTTGTCGTATTGATCATACATCTCTGCACGCAACACAACGTAGCGTTCCTTGTCGACGTAGTTGATGGTCTTGGAGTAACGCGATTTGCGGGCCCGCTCTTCATTTGGAATGAACTCAATCTTCCAGACATCACGGCCGGCTTCGGCTGTCTCTTCCAGTAGCGTAATCTCGTACTCTTCCAGTTTGCCGGTGTCGGTGTCTTCTGTGGTGAACTCTGAGCCAAATACAGAAGCTGGTTCGGAATCGTCATCGGAGTTGCCGCTGGCAATACGTTTAACTCGACCTAAAGCAGATAGGTAGAGCCAGGTTTCATTGTCCCGCGCCGTGTCATCGTAGGCATAACTCAGCATGCCAACGCCACGCTCGGCGGCGGGCTCCAATACGATGGTCACGCTCTTGGTATCTTTGCCTTCTGGTCCATAGTTCTTGCCAACGGATTCCAGAGATTTGATGCGAGGTCGCTCGGCACAGGTGATGCGGCTGTCCTTGATGCCGAATCGACAGGTGGAGAGTTGCATTTTGTTAAAGGCAGAATCGGAGGAAGCCCGCTGATTGGCTTCCACCTGATCCATGATTTCGAATCCGGTAAGTTCCTGCGCGTAAGCGCCGGTAAACACCAGGCCTGTCAAGAAGGCACTACTGGTCAATACTTTGTGTAGCTTCATGCCAATTTCTCCATAAATGTAATTCTTGTATCGGCATCCTTCACGCCAAAAGTGGGCTTGAAGATCATGATCATTGCAGGAATCAGAAACAGATCGCAGAGCAATGCGACAAAGATAGCGGCTGAACCGAAGAATCCCATCTTGGCCATGCCCATGTAGTCGGAAAAGCTCAACAGGGCAAACCCCAATCCCAGCACCATGGTAGTAAACATCACTGCCTGGCCTACATCACTTATGGTCATCTTCAAAGACTCGCTGACACTTCCGGTCTTGATAAGCTCCACTCGATAGTGGGTCATAAAATGAATCGTGTCGTCTACTGCAATTCCAATAATGAGTGGCGCGATGAGTAGGGTATCCGTGTCCAGCGGTATCCCTAACAGTCCCATCAAGCCAAACCCCAGCAGAGCAGGAATTACATTGGGAATCATCGCCATTACACCGCCCTGAAGGGAGCCCAGGGTTACGATCATGATGACGCTGATTACCCCAATGGCGAAGGTAAAGCTGGAGAATTGCGAATTCGCCACTTCATCGGCCATGCGCATGAGTAATGCCAGGGAGCCAGTCGGGTAAACCTCAAGCTCCGGGAACTCGCTCTCCAGGGGGCTGAATACTTCATCAATCTCCTGACTGATCTCGTCAAAGAATAATTGATACTGATAGGACCCCGCGTTGTAGATGTTTAAAGAGATATGAGAGCGGCTGTAATCGTCTGACACCAGCGCGCGGCGGTCTTCCGGGTTGGCGCTGTTAAACAGATACAGCAACTGAGAAATCATCTGCTCGTCATCGGGTACGCGGTAGTAGTCCGGATCGTCGTCACTCATAATCTGGTAGGTATCTTTGACGATGTTTGCCAGGGAATTGGTGCGAGTGACCTGGTCTGCATAACGGGTCTCAATGCGAGTTTGTAGTTCGTCAATTGCCTGCATCAGGCGTGGGTTATAAAGGCCGTCGGTAGTTTTCGTATCCACCATGATGACCATGGACATGGCGCCAGCCATGTGTTCATCCACGGTCTCATAAGCAATGCGAATGGAGCTGCCTTCCCGCGTTAACTCCGTCATGTTGCTATCGATGCGAATCTGGGTCATGCCCCAGGCGCACAGCAGAAATCCTGAACTGAATATCGCAATTACCAGCCAGGGTCGCCTGGCAACAATGTAAGGTACGTAGGACAGAATGGAGTTTTGCCAGTTAACGACCACATAGGTGAGGCCGGTTACCAATAGGATGTAAGTGCCTACCCAGGGTCCCAACAGGCTGTAAACCGCAACTACATAGACGAGCCCGATAAGAAATTTCTTGCCGATGTAGAGATCGGTCCAGCGTTTGCCAAGGCGATCAGCCAGGCTTGCATCCTCCTCATTGGGAGCGCCGGGATGCCAGATATCCAACAAAATCGGCAGCAGCACGATGGTGAAGAAGAACGCCATCACCACCCCAAATGCCGACATGAAGCCAAACACTTGGATTGGCACCAGATCAGAGGTGGAGAGCGCCAATACACCAGCCATGGTGGTAATAGTCGTTACCATGATGGCGAGTCCGGTCTTGCCATAGGACAGGGAAAGTGCCTCGTAGTGTTCGATGCCTTGTCTGCGGTAAGTGAAATAAGCACTCATTACATGCACGCAGTCTGCGATACCAACGGCAAACACCAGCAAAACAGTCAACGAAATCATTTGTGAAATCGTGATCCCCAGCCACACCGTCAAACCCCAGGTCCAGGCCATGCTGGCGGCGATGGTCACCATAGGCCACAGCACAGCAGAGAATGAGCGGAACAGTATGTAGAGCAACAGGGTAAAGATCAGAATCATCAGGATACCGAACACCTGCATCTGGTTCAGGGTGTCCATCATGAAATCCATCATCGGTGGGTTGCCCACAGGATAGAATTCAAACTGATCGGAATAGTTTTCGAAGAGAGCTTTAGTGGCTACATGAAAAGCGGTGTAGCCCAGCATGTCCACAGGTTCGAAAGATACTTCGGCAATCTCAGCGCTTTCGTCGAATTCCAGATCGAAACTGTCAGCGGTGCTGAAGTCATCGAAGGCCATAAAGCTGTCATCGAGTACGACGTCGCTGGCATCAACCGCTGGTACGTAATCCTCAACTGGCTGGGCTCCAAAGTCGGTCTGGATCATGATGGCGCCGTATTGAGTATCGGCAGAATAAAACGCGAGCAGGTAATCCTCTTCTGCCAAGGCGCGCGCTTTGATCTCTGCCAGTTCCTCTTTGGAATCTGGAATCTCTGCTGGTACCAGGCGATTGGAGAGCAGGGTATCGCCTTCGTTGCGCTGAAAACGGATATTGGCAATCGATTGCACCCGTCGAATGTGATTGAGTTCTTCTAAATCCAGTTCAATGCCGTTGATGGATTCCGGATAGTCGGCGGAATCCAGTTCCTGCCAGTAACGGAGATCATCTGTGAGTTGTTGAATCGCGGTCAGGGATTCGTAGGAGAACACATCGCCATCTTTGGCGCGGTACACAAGGAAAACGGAATCATCGCTACCGAACTGGCGACGGTATTCATTCAGCGCCAACATGGACGGATCTTCCTGATCCAGAAAGCTGTCGGTAGTCATGTCCAGTTCGGTGCGCGTAAAGATACCCACCACCATGAGGGCAGTGATCACCACCAGACCGGTTAGAACGAAGGTTTTAAACTTCAGAACTTTATTGGGCGCACGAGCAAAGGCTTCGCTCAGTGACAATAGAATGTTTTCCATGCCTACTCTCCGTCGCAATGACGTCTTGATGCGTCATTCGGGCAGTATCATCGTTAGATGCTCTCTAAGGTCAACCAATCGCCTAATTTGGTTCAAAGCCGGTGGTCAACTTGTGTTGCTGCTATTGGCTGCAGCTCTGGAACGCTTTTCCTGATTCATGGTCAGGAAGAAGGTTTTAAGGTGGCGATTTTCTATATTCGCGGCCTTGATGAATGCAGGGCATCAAGGTGGGCGCATTATAAATGAAATCAACGTCACTTTTCCAAATCTTGTGCCACTGAACTACCCTCCGTTCTGAGCTGACTCGGCACCTCGCTCAAAGCGCCAGAAGTAAAACAGTGAATATCCGGCAGGAATGAGCTGGGAAGCAACCAGCAGCGCGATGGTCAACGGTAAACTTGGAGCCAGGACGCTCGATAGCATTAATACCAAACCGAATATCACCATCAGTCTGCCGGCCAACCGATGGGTGACTCGCCAGTTTGCTTCAGTGGCAATAGTCCAGGGTAGGCGGATTCCAGCGAAAAAATTGCGCTCGGTTTTTCCCCACACGTTGCCGGCAATTATCAAAAAGGCAGCTACACCAATTGCAAAACACTGGCTGAAAAACGTCTGGTCACCTTGTCCTGCAAAAATAGCCAGTTGCATAAATCCCAGCAGAACTCCCACGCCACCCAGAATAATGTCCATCGGTCGCTTGCTGTTTGGAACCGCAAACTTCTGTGGAGACGTCACGATCAATAAGTGGAGTAATAAAATTGAACCCAGGAAAATACCCGGCATCAGAAACGCCATGACGATTTTGGGTTGTTCGCTTACCACATTGCCACTGATGTCCATTCGAGCTGGCAGCAACTCCGGTGCTCCAGGGTAGAGCACACTGGTCAGTGCAACGATGATAAGCAGTGCGAATAAACTGCATCTGTATGCTTTTATAAAGTTCATGATTCTGATCTTTTGTAATCTTGAAAGAATCCAATGACAAACTGTGCGGCATCATCGAAGACACTGGTGTTTATGGCGTAATAAATGCTCTGACCATTTCTCCGGGTGATGACCAGGTCTGCCGCCTTCAACTTGTTCAAATGATGAGACATCGATGGCCCGCTTATATCGAACTGTTGCCCCAGTTCCCCGGCGGTCATTTCACCTTGCTTTAGCAAATCCAGAATTTTTCTCCGGGTAGGGTCGGATATGGCTTCAAGAACTGTTTGCATCGGTTTGAGTTAGTAATTAAACATTTAGAAAATTATCTAAATATCTAATAGAAGTCAAGAATGGACTGACCAGATAAGCTGCGGGTCGCTTGCTGCGGGGACTAATTTGATATCAGGGGCAGCGGTAGACGTCGAATTGCTGTCGGCCATTGCTCACATTATTGGTAGCGACAATGGCATTTCCACCCATATTGGCGGCTTCATTGCGCGCCAGCGTAAACAGTTCTTCCTGCTGCCGCTCACTGCTGCGATCAACCAGAATTAGGCGATCCATGGTGGTTGAACTCGCTCGTCCCAGGCGTTCGCAGCCCGCTATCTGATTTGCAGCACGAATTTCGACCTGTTCTCCACCGCTAGTTAACTGTACCCAGGTACAAGCGCTTAGTATGGCAATGAGTGCGAAAAGAGTTAGGGTTTTCTGCATGATGGGCTCCCGGTAGTCAGGTGTTGGGTGGGTTGATGGCTACTCACCGCACCAAGGCGAATGGGGCTATGTTACCATCCGCCGACTTGTTGGTTTCTGATTTAAGTTAAAAGATCGAATTCTCGGTACAAGTAATGGATCACTCTCTAGTTGAGCAGCTGAAACAAATCGTTGGAGATGGCGGCTATCGTGAACAGTCGGATGTAGATCCTAAAAACTACAAAGACTGGATGGGCGCCCGTGCAATTGCACCGGTGCTTTTACTGCGACCAGGCAACACGCAACAAATTTCCCGGATTCTGAAAGCCTGCCATGAAGCTGGACAAGCTATCGCTCCACAAGGAGGCATGACCGGTCTGGTCTCCGCTGCTGCCCCGCAGGAAGGTGAAATTGCGCTCTGTTTCGATCGTATGAAACAGGTACTCGAAGTTGATCCATTCACATCTACCATGACGGTTGAGTCAGGCGTTGAGTTACAGACGATTCAGGAAAAAGCCGATGAGCATGGTTTGCTGTTTCCGCTGGATTTGGGAGCGCGTGGAAGTTGCACCATCGGTGGTAATCTCTCCACCAATGCTGGAGGCAATCGTGTTATTCGATATGGCATGACCCGCGATCTGGTTGTCGGGGTGGAAGCGGTGCTGGCGGATGGAACCATCATCAATGGGCTGCATAAGCTTCGCAAAAACAATACCGGTTACGATCTGAAGCAACTGTTTATCGGCAGTGAAGGCACGCTGGGAATCATCACTCGGGCTGTACTTAAATTGTCACCCAAGCCCAACAGCCAAAGCGTAGCATTCTGCGGTATTGAAAACTTCGACAAGGTTGCCCAACTGCTGGTACATGCGCAAAGCACTTTAGGCGCTAATCTTTCTGCATTCGAAGTGTTGTGGAATAACACTTATCAGCTAATTGACGAAAAGGTTCCCCATGTGAACGTGCCTCTCGCTCCTGACTATCCTTTCTATGTGTTGATCGAAAGTATGGGAACCAATAATGAGAAGGACGCAGACCTATTCGTTGAATCTCTGGGCATCGCCAGTGAACAGGGTCTGGTTGCCGATGCGCTTATTGCAGATACAGACAATAAAATCAGTAGTCTGTGGGCAGTTAGAGATGGTGCGGCAGAGGTTATGGGAATTGGCTACATGCATGCCTATGATGTGAGTCTCAATATCGCCGACATGGGCTATTTCGGCGGAGAAGTGGAAAAGCGGCTTCGAGAGCGCTGGCCAGATGCTGTGATGGGATTATTTGGCCACATCGGCGACGGTAATGTACATATCATTATCAATGTTGGTCCGGATACGAAATCCCTGCATCTTGAGATTGACGAAATCATCTATCAACTGATTCGTGAGCTTGAGGGGTCTGTATCAGCGGAACATGGTATCGGTATGATGAAGAAGCAATTCCTGCCATATAGTAAGAGTGAGGCAGAGATTGCTTTGATGAAAGCACTGAAACAAGCGATGGATCCGGATGGCATACTTAATCCGGGCCGTATCTTTGAATAATCAGTCTTTGAAAAGGAAAGGGCATGAGTTCTAACAATCTAGAGGGAAAAAATGTCGTCGTAATTGGCGGCACAGCCGGTATTGGATTGGCCACTGCCAAGGCCGCCGCCGAGCTGGGGGCGAAGGTTTGGGCCGCAGGACGTTCGCAATCTCATATTGACAAGGCAATCGAGGTAAGTGGTGGCAGTTTCGAAGTCAGACAGGCGGATACTCATGATGCAGAGACCCTGGATGCCATTTTTCGTGAAGCAGGTACGATCGATCATTTGGTGTCGGCAGCGGTTGGAGGAGAGCGAACCTTGAAACCATTCCTGCAACAAACTCAGGAACAATTCCAGGCGGCCTACGACAAGCTCTGGGGATACTGCAATGTAGTGCGAGTCGGAGCGCCTTATCTGGAGGACGATGGCTCCATTACCCTGGTTAGCGGTTCGCCGGCGCGCAAGATAAAGCCCGGTCAGTCGCCACTTAGCTGTGTAGGCGCGTCGGTTGAAAACCTGGTGCGATGTCTTGCCGTTGAGATGGCGCCGATTCGAGTGAACGTGGTTTCTCCAGGCACCATTGCGACAGCGATGTTTGATCACTTCGGCGAGGAGAAGGATGAGAAACTGTCGGGTATGACAGCTACCCACTTAATTAAGCGGGCTGGAACTCCAGAGGAAGTATCGCAGGGATTGATTT
>JANQJM010000210.1 GCA_028281635.1 Pseudomonadales bacterium
AAAGCCATGCTTCTTGAAATTCTCTTCGTAACAGCCAGAGTGTATTAGGGCCCTGGCAGCAACTTCATCGCTATTGGTAACCAGCAATCCCCCTTCGCCGGCATCGAGTAATTTGTAAGACTGGAAACTGAAAGCCGCAGCCAAGCCAAACTTGCCAGTAGGGGTGCCATCATAGCTGACTCCCATACTGTGAGCGGCATCCTCAAACAGCACAATGTTATGGCGCGTGCAGATATCCAACACCCGTTCCATATCAGGTACCCGTCCTCGCATATAAGAAAGCATTAGATAACGAGTATTGTCGGTGACCGATGCCTCCAGGTGATCGAGATCTATGACGTAGTTTTCGTCGACTTCCACCAATACAGGTTTTGCACCGGTCTGCACTATTGCGCTGGGTACAGCGATAAAAGTGAAAGCTGGGATTATCACACTATCGCCAGGCTTCACTCCCGAACTGATCATTGCCACATAGAGAGCCGATGTGCAGGAATTAAGTGCCAAGCAGTGTTTGACATCCAGTGCATCCGCAAACACCGCTTCAAGCTCAGTGGCAGGAGTGTCCGCACCTTCCTGGTAGCGAAACAATTTCCCGTCGCGCAGTGTTCTCACAACACTGTCTACTACATCTTCATCAATACTTTGCAAGGTTGGGAATCTCTGTTTAACGTTGTGAGTCCAAATTCGCCGTTCTTCGCAATCGATCCCTGTGCCTTATCTATGCAGGAACGGTACAATTACAAACGTTATGACAGTGCTGTAATGTCATTCGAATTAATTAGGTAAAACTAGCACATGATCGAATTTATCGGAAACCGGGCGATCAAACTCTTCAATCGCGCCGCGAGTGAGATTACGTTTGAATCGTCAGCGTTAATTGTGTACTGGGATACTTATGCCAAACCACTGCCTGAATTCGATGCCGATGCTTACAGGCTTGTCGTGCAGATGCTCCCCCGGCCAGAGACTAATCCATTCGATGACAAAGGCAGGCTTGGAGAAATTATGCAGGGTCATGAAGATCTGTTTCCTCGGACGTATGCCAGCATTGAAGAGATACCTGACTCGTTATCAGATCCTAACAGCATATGGTTTTTAAAAAATCGTCATGGTTCTGGCAGCAAAGAAGTAGAATGCGTTCGCCTTTCTGAAATACAAAGCAGTCAGCTTGGCCAGCATGACATCTTACAACAGGCCATTCGTGACGTTCGGCTAATCGAAAACCGCAAGTACACGATTCGTGCCTATACACTTGTCTGGAATAAGAAGGTTTATCTCTACAGAAAGTGGTACCGGATCATTCATGGCGGAATATATTCCCCTGATACCACCGATTATGAGATTCAAGTTTCACTCCGCTACAGCGGCGGAGGTACTGAATTCAAACCTGAATTCTCGGACTCATCACAATCGGAATTCGAATCCTTAAGCTTAGCTAATGAAAAACTAAAGGCGGTGTTCTCACCACTAATTGAGAAATCGGATCGACGCAGCTACTGCATTTTAGGCTGCGATTTTCTAATTCGTGAATCCGGCGAAGCCATGTTAATAGAGATTAATGCCTATCCTAATCTTATTCATCTAGATCCTGGCGTGGCCAACGAGGTGAACTATCCAATGATAAGAGATACTGTCAGTCTGCTTGTCACTGGTGAGCGCTCATCCGAGTGGTTAGTGATCTAACCAGACCTGGAACTCAGTTACTTATTGCTCTGTTAATAATCGCGTCTACATGCACTTGCGCTGTGTCGACGAATGGAATGTCAGTTGATTCATCGTAGACAATACTCAAATCCGTACCACCTAGCAGAACCACTTCAGCGCCCTGTTCTTTGATCAGTTTTTCACCGGCTGCCAGCAAGCGATTCCGTTGCTCTGCAGTCGCTACGCCGGCAATCGCCATATCGATGTAGTCTTGATTTGCTTGCAGCAAATCTTCGCCTGATGGAATGACCGGTTCAAGCTCATCCAATTGCCCGTATAAAGCGCTCTCCATGACTTTCCTTGTGCCCAATATCCCGGGCTTTCTGATACCGGTTTGCAGCAAATAATCGCGTACTGAACTCGGACCTTCGATGATTGGCAGCGGTGATAAACGCGAGAAATCTGCCAGGCAGAAATGCCCGCCCATAGAAGTGATAACTACGCAGTCAGCTCCAGCTGCCACCAGTTGTTGAGTCACCCTTAAGAACTCTGCAGCTTGTTCTGCAGAGCGGCCAGCGGCAAGATTTTCAGTCAGTGTTGTTGCACTGCTGTTAACAATCGTTAGATTCAGGTCCTGATTCCGCTTGGCGAATCCGTCGACAAGTTGTTGATAATAGAAAACCGTAGCGGCAGGACCTATGCCGCCAATCATCCCGATATGCATACTTCACCTCTGTTGATCGCAAACAGCGATGCAGACACTAAACCAGGCAAAAAGAAATGACAAACCGGGGTGGCAAATTGAATAAAAAAACGGCGACATCATCGATGCCGCCGCCATTGATCTCAATCTAAGCGAAAGAAATTGTTTACATCAAATCGAATCGGTCCAGTGTCATCACTTTATTCCATGCCGCAATGAAGTCCTGAACAAATTTCTCTTCACCGCCGGCAGCAGCATAAAACTCTGCCAGGGCTCTGAGTTCCGAATTGGATCCAAAGATCAAGTCTGCTGGTGTGGCGGTGTACTTCTGGGCACCGCTGGCGCGATCACGACCGACAAAGATGCCCTCTTCGTCAGTTGATCTCTCCCAAACAGTAGACATGTCCAACAGATTAACGAAGAAGTCATTACTCAGGGTTCCAGGGCGATCGGTAAATACACCATGTTCAATGCCGCCAACGTTGGCATCAAGCGCTCGCATACCACCAACCAGAGCCGTCATTTCCGGAGCCGTCAATCCAAGTAATGCAGCTTTTTCCACCAACATCTCTGCTGGTGAACGGCTGTTCCCACTGGCAAAGTAGTTGCGAAAACCGTCTGCCAGAGGTTCCAGCACGGAAACCGAACCGACATCTGTTTGCGCCTGCGAAGCGTCACCGCGACCTGGCGTGAATGGCACTTCCACGGAATAGCCAGCCTCCTCGGCCGCACTTTCGATTGCGGCGGCGCCAGCCAGCACGATGAGATCGGCTAGTGATATCTGCTTGCGGCTGGAACCTTCATTGAAGTCAGCTTGAATGCCTTCCAGTACACTCAATACGCGATTCAGTTCGGCAGGTGTATTGGCTTGCCAGTCGCGCTGAGGTGCCAGACGTACTCGCGCCCCGTTTGCACCACCGCGCATATCGGTTCCACGATAAGTAGAGGCTGATGCCCAGGCAGTTCTTACCAATTCGGAAACGCTTAAACCGGAATCTAAAATAGATTCTTTCAAACGTCGTACATCTCTGGCATTGACCAGGTCATAGTCTGGTGCAGGGACCGGATCCTGCCATACGAATTCCTGATCAGGTACCAGGTCTCCCAGATAGCGGGAAGCTGGGCCCAGGTCACGATGGGTCAATTTGAACCAGGCACGGGCATAGGCATCGGCGAACTCATCCGGATTTTCCAACCAACGGCTGGTGATCTCGCGATAGATTGGATCGACTTTCAATGCCAAATCAGTTGTAAACATCATAGGCGCATGCCGCAGATTCGGATCATGGGCGTCGGGAACCAATGAGCTGGCCGCGCCTCGTGCGGGCTGCCATTGCAATGCACCGGCTGGGCTACGAGTCTGTTCCCACTCGTAGGTGTAGAGGTTAACCAGATAGCCATGGGTCCATGCCGCTGGGTTGCCAGTCCAGGCACCTTCCAATCCGCTAGTGATGGTGTCACCCGCATTTCCGGTTCCATAACTATTGCTCCAACCCAGACCTTGTTGTTCGATAGCACCAGCTTCCGGTTCAACCCCTACGTAATCGCCGGGGTTCGCTGCACCGTGAGCCTTGCCGAAGGTATGGCCACCGGCGATCAAGGCCGCCGTCTCTTCATCGTTCATTGCCATTCGGCCGAAGGCTTCACGAATCGCATCGGCCGCCGCTTGAGGGTCGGGATTGCCACCTGGACCTTCGGGATTCACATAGATCAATCCCATTTGGGTTGCACCAAAGGGACGCTCAAGCGCGCCAGCACTGTCGCGTCGATCTGAGGCCAGCCATTCGCCTTCCGGACCCCAGTTAACGTCTTCGGCTTGCCAGGCATCAATGCGTCCGCCAGCAAATCCCAGGGTTTCAAAGCCCATGGAATCCATGGCGACTGTACCAGCCAGGATCATGAGATCTGCCCAGGAAATCGCCTGACCATACTTCTGTTTGATTGGCCACAGCAATCGGGTTGCTTTGTCGAGGTTGGCATTGTCTGGCCAACTGTTCAGTGGGGCGAAGCGCTGCAGCCCACCGTCGGAGCCACCACGGCCATCGCTGGTTCGATAAGTGCCTGCGCTGTGCCAGGCCATGCGAATAAAGAATGGACCGTAGTGACCGTAGTCTGCTGGCCACCAGTCTTGCGAGGTAGTCATCAACTCGATCAGATCAGCTTTTACCTGTTCCAGATCGAGACTCGAAAACGCCTCGGCATAATCGAAATCTGCGGCCTGGGGATTGACCGCTGCATCAGACTGGCGCAGTGGTTCCAGACTCAATCGGTTAGGCCACCAATAGTCGTTGTCAGGCGCATCCTGCGCGCTGGCGCTGTTGAGGGGCGCCAACGGTGACATTCCGATTGCCACCAATGAAATTACAGAAATTGTTCGTCGCAGCATTCCAGTTACCTCCGAATATGCAAGCTCACACTTAGAACGTGGATGGGTACGAAAGCTAAGATACCGAGTAGAAATCAATCGGTATAACGAATAATTTCGATAAATTTGATCGGAAAATGCGATCAGGTTAGCAGTTGCGTCCCCCCAGAGCCTATGGGCGTTTTAGTTGCAGCCAAGAGCTGCCAGCAGACTTATGGATTCCGTAACTTGAGATTTCGATGGAAAGAGCTGGAGCCCGGCCATGGATTCTATCTGGACGTAACTCACGCGTTGATCGCATAGCGACTCGTGCTGCTCAAGCTCCTGCGGAAACGCGAATGCCACCACACCAGAATCATCAGAAACGATCTTATAGTAAGCTGCCGGGTTCATCTCCACAGAACTTGGATTCAGACTCAGATTGTTGATGATGTAGAGCGGTCCCGTCAGCACATAGAGCTCTCCCTGCTGCGCCGCCAGACGATTAAGTCGCTGCTCCAGTCGCAACCAGGGGCCCAATCGCAATGGCGATGGCATAGGGATCATATTGCTGAGATTATTCAGGTCAGACCAGTAAGGGGTATTGGCGAAACTTGTCATGGGTGCGAGCCGCGCACGCCGTTCCGGTTCGGTGTCTGGCATCGCCATAGCGGCATAGGGATTGTCGCTGCTGGTGGTGACCTCAGTCAGACTCAGTTCTTTTTCACCGATCTGCAGAATATCTTCGACCTGGGAGATGCCGACCAGACGATCAGCCTGCCAACTGCGGGGCAGCAATGAAGCAACACCGATTGCATCTTTGGTGAGTCGGTAGGCTACCCAGTCGGCCAAACCCGTGTCTCCATTTAAACCAGCGGCGTACAGATGATGAATCACCACATTGGCACGGGTGGCTGCCAGCTGCGAATCATACTGCGGGCATTCACCTTGACAGTGAGTGACTGCTACCGATTGCGTGTACCCAGCTTGGGCTCCGCCGAGCACAAACATGGTGAAACAGAAAATCACAGCGTTTCTGAATCGGTCATTTGAATGTCTAAGTTCCATTAGCTTGATCAACCTTATCAGTCATTGGGTTCAGGTATGAAACGGGACCCGTCTTCAAAGCTGAGTTCTTGTAAATACATTGTGAACTGGCGTCGACCCTTACGCCCTGTCGCGGTGACTTTTGAGCCAATTGGAAGTTGATCGAAAAACACACCTCGTCTCTCCAGGGTGGTACGGGCACCCGATTCCAACAACCAAAACGTCTCCTGCCCTGCCTCATCAGTTTGTTTAATCAGCACCGAAGAATGGGGGTTCTGATAACGCACTTGTTCAATAACGCCGGTGACAGAGATTATTTCCTGAGTAAAGTTTGCATTGGTCGAGTGATGAGCAAGGGTTGCAGGCGATACCACTAAAACCATCAGCAGGAGCGTAGTCTTATTCATTACCGGCTATCTCCTGATGGCGCATTAAGTTCATTGAACCAATCATAGTTCGCATCGGTGCACTCATAGAGGGGAATCTCAGAGCCTTCTATGCGCTCAAAGATATAGTCGAGAATAAAAGGCTCTTCATACAGTGTCTCATCAATGTATGTGTGAGTAATATGCAATCTGCCTTCTTCTATCCACAATTCTTCAATAGTCCTTGTGTTTTGAGACTGAGGCACGCCACGCGATGTACGAATGTAACCTGGCGCATGGTTTCTTGATTCAATAATGAGTCGATCACCATCGTAGTAAGCGAATGAAGATCCCATCTCTTGAAAATAAGTGCCGTTCACATTCTTTGTACTCGGCGAAGCAGTAAGTGCCGATTCATCGCCAAGTGGAATTTCACGGCGCAAATCATAGAACTCGTAACTAATCCGCACATGGGAATCGGTTTGCTCAAACGCAATGCGCACATTGGGATTGGCCCACACCCGCGACGTGCTGGATGGCACACAGTAGAGGCTTGGGTCGTCTACCAGTAGATCATAGTCGCTCTGGATACGCAGCCCAGCTTCCGTTAAGCGCAGTTCACGCTCGAGGGAGGGACCACTCAGCATCCAGATTCCGGACAAATCGGGAATAGCATAGAGCGCTGACGGAGCAGCTATTAAAACCATCAGCAACCAGCATTTGAGTCTTCTCGTTATAGTTTTGGCGCCAGTCATTTTGTGTAGTTTGTCGCCCTTTTATAGAAATTAGTGGCGAATCCTATACAAGCCAGGATTCACAGTTTACCTTATCCCTGTGCTGGAAACCGTGCCAAAAAGTAGCGTTGCCAGCACTTTATACCCCGGATTATGACCTGCAGCGCGAACCTGAGTGATTAGACCTTGTCTGCAGACCGCATGAGCAGTAGCATGCGCCTCTTTCAAGCCAAGTTTCATGAGCCAACACAGCAGTGCCTAGACGCGAAAGTAACGCCTCCGAAATTTCGGAACAGATCATCAGCATCCTACAACAGAAGGAGCTGCTGCCTGCTGATGCTGATCAATCTAGCGTCGACGCGGTTAATGACCAGATAAGCAATCTTCTGATACGCAAAGGTTTCCCTGAGAGTGATGTGCGCACCAAGGCAGTTACCGTCCTGCTATCCGATATACGTGGTTTTTCTGCCATTGCCAATTCTCACCCAGCGACTGATGTAGTTGCCCTGCTCAATCGCTACTTTCAACGCATGGGTGACATCATTTCCGTGTATGGTGGTCGCATCGACAAACTGATGGGCGATTCCATTTTGGTTGTATTCGGCCTGCCAGAGCCGAAGGACGATGATGTGGAACGCGCCCTCGCCTGTGCGGTTGAGATGCAGCAAGCAATGTCCGAACTTAACGATTACAACCAGAGTGTCGGTATGCCGGATCTGTTTATGGGCATCGGTATCAATTCTGGCGAAGTGGTAGTCGGAGAGCTGGGGTCGGATCACTATAATGAATACACAGTCATCGGTGATGAAGTGAATCTGGTATCCAGAATCGAATCACATAGTTTGCGTGGCCAAATCCTGATAAGTGAACGCACTTACAAGCTCGCCACTGACTATACAGAAGTAAGCGCACCGAACCAGATTGAAGTGAAGGGTTCCACCAATGCTGTCAATCTCTATGAGTTGTTCTCCACGAACCGACCGAAGCTGTTAGAAGTACCTCGCCGCGAAGAACGTAAGAGCCCGCGTGTTACTACCTCCTTGCCATTAGTATTTCAACTACTCAGTGGAAAAATTGTGCAACCAGAAAAGTATCAAGGCATTGTTCTGGACCTTTCTTATAATGGCATGATGATCAGTACCGAAGAGCGAATGCCTGTGATGTCTGAAGTCAAAATGTCGCTGGCTCTGGAATTATTCGGAGACAAGAAAACAGATGTCTATGCACGAATTCTCAAATCTGAAAAGCACAACGACCGCTATCGCAGCAGCATGGAAATGACTAATATCAGTCGGGAAGGTCAGGCAGCCATCAAGCAATACGTCGACCAACTAATCCTCGCCTCCTAGCCAGACATATCACCTGCAGGGCCAACTCCATCGAAAATCTAATGGAACGGTTGAAGGAATAGCCTCAGGCAGTATCAGTAATCTAAGAAGCAGCTTAGATCGCGACATCAATTAACTTAACCAGTAACGCCAACGCCAGTGACCAGCTAAGGCACGCCAGGGCATCGAGTAGAAAAAACTTGCGCTTGCTGAATCCACTGATCCCTACTACCGCGGGAACGATACTCCTGATTGCAGGCACGAAACGTCCGACAAAAATTGCGAAGCCCCCAAAACGCTCGATCAAAGCATCGGCTCGCTTGATTTGCTGCCCGTATTTTGTGGCAAATTCGCTGTGATGGAATCGAGGGCCAATCAGCAACCCAATGTAGAAGCCAATATGATCCCCCGCCAGTGCACCCAGCATCGCCAATGGCACCATGATTTCCAGACTCGCCACGCCATTACTAAACAGCACGGAGGCGACGATCAGCAACAATGCGCCGGAAACGAACAAACCTATACCAAGACAGGATTCGAGAAAGGCCAAGGCCGGTACCAGAATCACGGCCAGCTCCTGGTTGGCTTCGATGAAGTTGAGTAAGCTGTCCTGAATGATCGTGTACTTGAGTTAGATCGACTAGTGAATATGTTGGACTATACGCCTGCCACCAGCAACTCGATCTATTTGATCATGTCTAATGCTATACGCCCCATGCCAGCAAATCCTCTGCTGTTGTTTTCATGGGTGAGCAATATTTCCTCCCCAGAACGCCATAACACTGCTTCCCATTGGTCTGAAGGGAAAAACTGTGTTGAGCGCATGCTGGCCCAATCCACTCCACTTTCTGTGGTGGGTGCGTACCAGATGAACTTCAGTGGAGACAGCGCTCGACGTTGATTACTGACTAAGAGTAAATCTCCCGTTTCAGGATGAATGTCTGCTGCAGTAACTAAGGAATCCACGTCGAGCGACTGGCTTGGCATTGGCATGTAGTTGCCGGGCTGCTTCGGAAAACGATAGAGATTAGTTTTACCGTCTCCCCGGTTCTTGGTGAACAGCCACAACTCGTCGCCGCGCACGGCAAGTCCTTCAGAATCAAAATTGTGAGCACCGGGATTTCCCGCAATATAGTCGCCGTAGCCAAAAGTAATGACTTCTGCAGCGGCGGAGCCGGACTCCAAGTCAACCCAGGGTACTTTGTAGATCGTTAAGCGGTCCCTGCTGTTGAAATTGTTTCCTGTGTCCGCGATGTAGAGGTGCTGCTCGTCCTGCGCTAAAGATTCCCAATCGACATTTTCGGCATTGCTAATAGATGAGGTGGCGACCAGAGCTCCGCCCTCATCCAACTTGTAAACTTCTGCGGCATTGCCGCTATCGTTAATCGTCCAATAGAAGTTGCCACGTTTGGCCAGGCCTGAGCTTTCGTCGATCAGGGAAGGGAATTGAGTGAGCTGCTCAATCGTTGGTCCGGATTCAGCCGAATCAGCTGAATCACAGGATGCAAGAGCAAGAGCAGTAAAGAGAACGGCTAATCGATAATCAGTCATCGCTTGCAAGTTTGCCAAGGATAGATTGCCTAGGAATGACAAAGTGTAGACAAATAAAAAGGGCTCGCCAATTGGTCGAGCCCTTTCTTGAATGGCCGTGATTACTGCGAGCTAACTAGCCTGCATCCATGAACTCCACGTGAACTTCAAGTTCGATCTCGTCTCCAACTCCAAAGCTGGTGAAACGATCAACGCCGAAATCAGAGCGAAGAAATGTAGCTGCGCCTGAAAACCCAACGGTATAGCTGCGGGTCAGGAAATTTCTTCCGCCGCCATGAAATTCAACTTCCAGATTCACCGGGGCAGTGACGCCGTGAAAAGTCAGTTCGCCTGCATAGACGAAAGTGTTTTCACCAGTCGATTCTACGAAAGAAGTGGTGCGGAACACAGCTTGCGGATAGTTCGCCACATCAAGCCAGTTGTCTCCACGTAATTCTTCTTCAAACTCGGGAAGATTGACATTGATAGACGCCATATCAACGATCACTTCCAGATTGGCGTTTTCAATATCTTCCGGGTCAAAGTCCAGGGTCGCATCGAAAGTTTCAAAGCGGCCCAGGAAAGTTGAGAAGCCCAAATGATTCAATTTGAACAAGAGCGCGGCATGATCCGTATCCAGGGTATACGCACCAGCTCGAAGCTCAGTGATCTCGGTAGTTTGATCGGGTGTTACCAGGCGATCACAGGCACCTAACAAAGCAAGAGCAGCAATGAGAAGTGGCGTGCGAGCAATGCCGGCTTTTAATTCTCTTAACATGGAAAAACCTATTCTTATGTAGTTAACAGCTGTTTATTGCTGCATCGCGTAGACGTCTACAATGACTTTCACTTCATTAGGCACTTCAGCAGTATTTGCCCAATAGCCAATTCCAACTTCGTATTCGAGACGCAGAATTTCAACCTCACTGGTCAAGTGGAAGCAAACCTGTCCATCGCAAGTCTCTATGCTTAGATCGAAAGGAAACGTCATGGGATTGGTTTTATCGCGGATGGTCAGCGTACCATCAGATTCGAAGGAAGTGACACCAGTCAGGCGGCACTTCTCAGCCTTGAACGTAGCCGTTGGCCAGGTGTCGACATCAAACAACTCATAATCCAGCAAGTAGTCCAATACTTCAGGTGAATCCACATCGATGTCCTCAATGTGAATAGTCACATCAAACTCGCAACTTCCCGGACGCATAGGATCAATATCGAAATTGGCCTCTACATTGGAAAACACGCCCTGATAGGGATCTGTCCCATAAGAATACTCAAAGATGACTTGGGACATCCCAGGATCGAGCACCCACTGGGCCGCATGGGCTTGTACACCGAAGCCAGCCAGCGCTAAACCTAGAATTGCCCGATTGATTAATTTACGCATGATTCTAATCACTCCTGTTTAAATTTACGGCAATGCCAGGGCAACTAATTCTGCTGCCTGTCCACCACCGCCGACGAACATGGCAACGTACTGCTTACCATCATGTTCGTATGTAAAAGGTAACCCGGATTGATTGTTAGGCAAATCAATCTCGGCAAGAATTTCTCCAGTCTGTTTGTCGACTGCACGGAAAATCGGACTGGCCCCTGGACCACCGGTACCTTCACCTACAAACAAGAGAGTTTTAGTCACAAAGATACCAGCTCGAGTTGGAATGCCGGTTCGGCCCACATCGACGTCTTCCAGTAATCGATGGTTGGCGACACGATCCGGTGTATCAGCATTGGCAATCATCCACAGGTGGTCGCCGGAATTCATATCGATAGCAGTGATGCGCCCGTAAGGTGGCTTAACAATGTCCAGACCTTGAATGCGTGGCACCCGCACACCAAACGCAGCGCTGAGATCCAGATCTGAATTTTCATCCTTCTCTAGTGACATCACGGCCAGCGCCGTTCGGGAAGGTACATAGAGAACACCCGTCTCAGGATCTATGGCCGCCCCTTCCCAGTTAGCCCCGCCAGTTGCTGATGGTAGTGTTAACACACCGCGAGTTCCATCTGCCGCATCTTCCAGGGACGGTGGCGTATAGACACTGGGTGCCAGACGAAAACCATCCAGGGCCGCTAATGCCAGGGCGCGAATTTCTGGCGTCCAGTCCACCAGGTCGTCTTCAGTGAATCCCTGCCGGTCATAGGGTGCGGGTCTGGTTGGATGAGGTTGTGTTGGTGAATACCACTCACCAGGCACATCACCGGCTGGCACAGGTAGCTCTTCAATCGGCCAGATAGGCTCGCCAGTCTCCCGATCAAAAGTATAGACCCAGTTCTGTTTGGTCACCGACATCAAAATCTTTCTACCATTGGGCAGGTCAGACAAGATCGGCGCGGACGGGATATCCCAGTCCCAGATGTCATGGTGAGTTAATTGATAATGCCACTGGCGCTCACCGGTTTTGATATCCAGAGCGACGATAGAATCGGAAAACAGATTGTCCCCTGGTCGGTCACCACCGAAGCGATCACCGGTGGCAGATTCCACTGGCAGATAGACCAATCCCAGCTCCGGGTCACCGGACATAGGCGCCCAGACTCCGGCGTTTCCGGTGAATTCCACACCGCCATCGAGCCAGGTTTCAAAACCCACATCGCCGCGTTCCGGAACGGTGCGGAATGTCCATAGCAATTCACCGGTGCGGACGTCGAAACCGCGAATATCGCCTTTCACGTTGGACTTGGAACGTGGTCGCATACCCACGCGATGGGCTGCACCCACCACGATGACATCGTTCATGACAAAAGGCGCGGGCCGGGGAGTTGCGTTCTGGAGCGACGGTGACAACCAGCGAGTA
>JANQJM010000249.1 GCA_028281635.1 Pseudomonadales bacterium
CCCTTTGGCCCCGATGGCCCCCGGGGGGCAGATGGGGACCGGCGCCCTCCAGGCTTCCCACCTCCGGATGCTGCTTCTGTTCCGCCGGAGCCCAACTAATGCCAGATAACGAGCAGCTTCCTCTGGGCAGATACCGCCATTACAAGAACAAAGAATACCAACTCATTGGCATTGCCACTCATAGCGAAACCGAAGAAAAATTAGCTGTTTACCGTCCGCTCTACGGCGATCAGAACCTGTGGGTACGACCACTGGCCATGTTCCTGGAACGCGTTGAAGTGGACGGCAAAGAAATACCTCGCTTCGAGTACGTCGGAGAGTAACCAGCACAGTCATTCCTGCGTCAACATAACTGTTGTGACGCAGTTCTCACTTCCTTTCGCCTTTCGTGCCAGATGTAAACCCACACGCCGGCCCTGCGTTACTCTGTGTAACTGCAACAATAATTGTCTCCGGACCAGATGTCGGGAGGCATGCCTGGAGTGACTAGAGTCATGGCTGGATTCCGATTTTTTACCCTGCTACTCGCTGGACTGATCAGTTTGGGCGCCCTGAGCAATATAGCCGCAGCACAATCGGGCAGTTCTATTCCTTACTTCGAAGAGAACATTTTGCACATCCCCCGCGTCGACGTGGAAGGTTTTGGCTCGCTGAAGCTGGAACTGCTGCTGCAGGATGAGAGCAGCTTAACTTTTTCCTTGTTGTCTGCAGTGGACGCCGATTCCTCGTTGACCCCCGGCGCAACCTACGACTTGAACAGCAGCATACTGTCCGTTCCCCTGGTACAAGCTGACACAGAGTTCTATGCCTTAGAGTTGCAACTACAGCCGGGGGACCTCTTCCAGGTGCTCACCGCCGACGAAACCGTGCTCACCGGTCAACAGGAATACAACGAACAATGCGCCAGTTGTCATGGGGTTGATGGCCAGGGTGCAGCAGTCGCCGTTTCGCTGGTCAATTGCGCTAACTGTTCCAGTGCCGACATTCTAGGCACCTATATTGCGAACGTGATGCCCGTGGGCGCGCCGGATTCCTGCGCGGATACCTGTGCTGCAGATGTTGCCAACTACATCCTCACCTTGTTTCAGGTAGATGACTCTCCGATGGTCATGCAAACCATCGATGCAATTCAGAGCCTTTCTCTTGACGAAACTCTGCGTAAGGCTTCTCTGCAGTTAGTTAGTCGACTGCCTACCGATGCAGAAGTCAACCAGGTCGCAAGCGGTGGCGAAAACGGTTTGCGCTTGGTGCTCGACGGCATGATGACCGAAGACGCGTTTTATGATCGCCTGATTGAGATCTTCAATGATCTGATCCTCACCGATCGTTACCTTACCGGGAACGGCCAGTTTGCTGAAGCCATCAACCTGATGCGAATCTTTCCTGATGCATTCTGGTTCGGCGATCCTCGCACCGCCGAACGCAATGCTGAGTATTTTTCCAATGTAGTTACTACCAACGATGCCATCGCACGAGAGCCCTTGCAGTTAATCAACTTTGTGGTGAAGAACGAATTGCCCATGACGGAAATTCTCACTGCCGACTACTTCATGGTGAATCCATACAGCGCCAAGAGCTATGGCGTCTTCGATGAACTATCTTTTCAGGACGAATACGATCCCGACGAATGGTTACCTGCCCAACTCAACGATCTGGAGATTCAGACCCGTAACGGCACTATCCCAGTGGGTGACATTCCCCACGCGGGCATACTGACCAGCCTCATGTTTCTCAATCGCTATCCCACTTCGGACACCAATCGCAATCGAGGCCGCTCCCGGGTTACCTATGACTTATTTCTAGACGTGGACATTCTGGCTCTGGAAGGCACACGCCCCGACGGCGAGGCAGTCGATATCAGCAGTCCGGCACCGACACTGGATAATGATGATTGTGTTGTCTGTCACGGGCTTTTGGATCCGGTTGCTTCATCTTTCGAAAACTGGACCGAGAATGGATTCTACGTGCCGAATATAGAGTGGTACGACGATATGTTTCAGGCTGGCTTCGCCGGCGTTGATCGACCGGCAAGTGAAGAACCCACTTCACTGCAATGGCTGGCAGACCAGATTGCCGTGGATCCCCGTTTTGACGATGCCATGGTGCGTCTTGTCTATAACGGCCTGGTTGGTCGTGAACCCCTGGACCCACCCGGTGACAATGGCACTGAAGCTGAATGGGATGCCTACAGTGCCGAATCGGTGCATCTCGATGAACTGAAATCAGCTTATGTCACTGATAACCAGAACCTCAAGACGCTTATTAAAGAGATAGTTCTCAGTCCTTACTGGCGCGCCGAGTCGCTTGAAAATGAGAGCTTCGCCATCGTGCACGAAGAGACCGGTGCCGCCCGGCTGCTGTCCCCGGAGATGTTACATCGCAAGATTGATGCCTTGCTTGGATTCGAGTGGCGAGGTCCGCTGGATTTCTACAACATCACCAAAGACATCGATAGTCAGGCCAGGTTGCTGGATGACAATCAGTACTATCAACAAATCTACGGTGGCATCGATTCTTTTGTTGTCACGGAACGCCTGACCGAACCCAATGGCCTGATGGTAGCGGTACAGGAACGCATGGCTAACGAGCTTGCCTGTTACGCCATCCCCAATGACTTCCTTGCCGACGCAGAAGATCGTCTGCTCATGCCTTACGTGGAAAAGGAAACCCAACCCATCGGCAGTAGCAATCAAAATGCTGTCATGAACAACATCCAACATCTGCATTCGCACTTGCTGGCGGAAAACCTGGAGCTTGGCGATCCGGAACTTGATAACACTTATGAGTTGTTCGTCGCCGCATTGGAAGCAGGTCAGGATGCGATTGGGGTGACTGAGAATGGCAACCTTCCTTTCTCCTGTCGCCGCACCCGCGACCTGATTACCGGCGAAGACCTAGTCTCTCCATTAACCGACGATCCGGACTACGTTATGCGCGCCTGGATGACGGTGGCGGCCTATCTCATGTCTGATTATCGCTTCGTATACGAATAAACCAGGAACTACCAGGAGAACTCAAAGATGAAACGACGTACTTTGCTCAAGACTCTGACTGGTATCGGCATGGCAGGTGTATTGCCCATGTCCCTGGTCAGACCAGCGTTTGGTGCCACCGCTGACAGATTCCTGATTACCATTAGCGCGACAGGCGGCTGGGATCCAACCAGTCTTATCGACCCCAAAGGTGATGCGCCACGGGCCGATGGCCTGGGGCCGATAAACAACTACTCTGCCAGCGAGATCAAGAGTGCTGGCAATCTGGTTTATGCTCCCTACTCCAATCAGGTGGAAGCACCATCGATCGAATCGGCAGGCCACTACGACAACTTCTTTGAAAAACATCACCAGCGGCTGCTGGTAATCAACGGTATTGATACCCAAACCAATGGGCACGACAGTGGTCGACGCTTTGTGTGGAGTGGCAAGCTGGAGGAAGGCTATCCGACAGTTGCTGCGTTAGCGGCAGCACCTTTTGCCGATCAACCCATGGCGTTCATCTCCAATGGTGGTTATGACTTTACGGCTTCTATTGTGGCGCCAGTGCGTACTGCCAGCGCTTCCACCTTCAACCAACTTGCTTTCCCTAACAGCCAGTTTCCAGCGGATCCAGAATTGCTGGAGGTGGGATTCTTCACCGATACGCAATATTCCCTGGTGCAGCAAGCCAGAGAAGAACGACTGACTCGACAGCGCATCGCCGAGTCCTTACCCAAGCGTCAGCAACAGATGGACCAGTTACA
>JANQJM010000026.1 GCA_028281635.1 Pseudomonadales bacterium
CTGCTGCTTCACAAACCAAATCAGTATCCAGTGATACGGCGAAGGCGATCGACAAAGAAGTGCGTCGCATTATTGATGAGTGCTATGACAAGGCTGCGACTATCCTGGATGAGAATCGTGACATCCTTGAACTAATGAAAGATGCATTGATCGAATATGAAACAATCGATTCGGATCAGATCGATGACATTATGGCGCGTAAAAAGCCACGTCCGCCCGCTGGCTGGGCCGATTCAGACGATGATGACTCTGGTGCCAGCAAGGTTGAAAAGGAACAGACTGAAAAAGAGTCTGATAAAGGTGCCGGTAAAATCGGCGGACCTGCAAGCGAACATTGATCACAGCCGATCAGTAGTTCCAACTCCTCGCAACACTCTTTGACACAAAAACTCACAGCTGGAGATCGACAATTGGATTTGTCGACTCCGGTCTGTATGGGCATTTTAAATGTCACCCCTGACTCCTTTTCAGACGGATCTGAACTGGGGGATTCTCGCAAAACTTCGTTTTCTGTAGATCTGGTTAAGGTCCGTCAGCGTGCTGATGATATGGTGTCTGCTGGTGCTCAGATTTTAGATGTTGGCGGTGAATCCACGCGCCCAGGTGCCGAAGCGGTTTCACTGCAAGAAGAACTGGACAGGGTGTTACCAGTAATTGAGTTGTTGCGGTCAGACCTCGATGTCCTGGTTTCGGTTGACACCAGTTCGCCCGAAGTGATGGCCGAAGCGGTAAGACTAGGCGCGCATATGGTCAACGATATTCGTGCCTTAAACAAAGAAGCCGCAGTTAGCACGGTTGCAGGATCGGAAGTTGCGGTCTGCCTCATGCACATGCAAGGCCAGCCGCGAACTATGCAACAGACTTATCACTATGAGGACATAGTGAAAGAAGTTAGTGAATTCCTGAAAGCAAGGCTGAATGTGTGCCTGGAGGCGGGAATTGACAGAAACAGGATAGTAGTAGATCCAGGATTCGGCTTTGGTAAATCAGTGACTCACAATTTTACCTTGCTGCGTAAACTGGATGAGTTACTGGCATTGGAAGTTCCGATCCTGGCAGGAATCTCCAGAAAATCAATGTTAGGTTCTGTCACCGATAGAGCTGTGGGTGAACGTTTGGCAGCATCGGTAGCCGCCGCCACGCTGGCTTTGCAAGGTGGTGCCAAAATCATACGTGCGCACGATGTGGCTGCCACCGTGGATGCAATTAGAGTACACTGCGCTTACATCGACAACGAATAAGCAGAATGTCAGTCAAGCAAAAACACTATTTTGGAACCGATGGTATCCGCGGCGCCGTGGGCGAAGCTCCTATTACTCCCGACTTTATGCTGAAGCTCGGTTGGGCAGCGGGGCGAGTATTCGCCAGCGAAGGCAATGGTCGAAATAAGATCATCATCGGCAAAGACACGCGTATTTCGGGCTATATGTTTGAAGCTGCTTTAGAGGCGGGCGTTACAGCTGCTGGTGTCGATATCCAATTGACGGGCCCAATGCCGACACCTGCAATCGCGTATTTGACGCGAACGTTGCGAGCACAAGCTGGCATCGTAATCAGTGCCTCGCACAACTCGTACAAAGACAATGGCATAAAGTTCTTTTCTGCTGACGGCACGAAACTACCTGACAGCGTCGAGTTGGCTATCGAAGAGCACCTGGATAAAGATGTGACAACTGTCCCCTCGGGGTCTATTGGTAAAGCTTCCCGAATTACCGATGCGGCAGGCCGTTACATTGAGTTTTGCAAGAGCACTGTGGGATCCAACCTGAAATTCAATGGCATGAAGATTGTCGTCGACTGTGCCCATGGGTCTACCTACCACATTGCACCAGCCGTGTTCGAAGAGCTTGGGGCAAAAGTCATTGCGATTGGGGTTTCTCCCGACGGTTTGAATATTAATGAGAGCAGTGGTTCAACTTCTCCTGAGTTGTTAGTTGAAACCGTCAAATCAGAACAAGCCGATCTGGGTGTGGCATTCGACGGCGATGGCGACCGACTCATCATGGTGGATCACCTGGGTAACATCGTAGATGGTGATGAAATATTGTACGTGATCGCTCGTGATCGGCGACGGCAGAGCATTGATTTTGGTGGAGTCGTAGGCACGTCGATGAGTAATCTTGGGTTGGAGCTGGCGCTCGATGCGCTGGATGTGCCTTTCATAAGAACGAAGGTTGGTGATCGCTACGTGATGCAGGAAATGCTTTCGCGTGGATGGAAGCTGGGCGGAGAGTCCTCGGGCCACATTATCTGCCTCGACATCAATACCACGGGGGATGGCATCGTCTCAGCACTGCAAGCTTTGGCTGCAATCGTCCATTGTGAGCAGCCCCTGGCTGACCTGAAAAACAAGATGCGTAAACTCCCTCAGTCCATGGTCAATGTGAAGCTCGTCAATAGTATAGATATCGCTTCCAACGACGCGGTAAAGAATGCAGTTACTGATATTGAATCGCGACTCGGTAAGAACGGCCGGGTATTACTGCGACCTTCCGGCACAGAACCTGTGCTTCGGGTCATGGTGGAGGGTGAAGACGGGGACAAGGTGGAGCAATTTGCCCGCGAGCTGTCCGATCTGGTGGCAACAGAGGTATCCAGCGCCAGCTAGGCCCCTGTTATTGCAAGGCTTTCCTATCTTGGGTAGTATTGGCGCCCGTTTTTATCCAGCCCCTCATTGAATTTAGGTAGATAAACATGCGCTCCAAGCTGGTTGTCGGTAACTGGAAGATGCATGGAACAAGAGAGTCCTGCTCGAGTCTGATTTTGGCTCTCAAACAGGGTTTGGATAGGGTGCCCGAGAGTGTCGAGATTGGCATCGCTCCGCCATCTGTTTATTTGCCACTAGCTGCTAAGCTTTGTGCCGGTACCAGAATTCAAACAGGTGCGCAGAATGCATCTCAGTTTGAGCAGGGTGCTTACACAGGTGAAGTCGCCTGCGGCATGCTGGCAGATCTGGGTGCTGACTTTGTAATTGTGGGTCACTCGGAAAGACGAGCACTGTTTGGTGAGAGTGACGCAGTAGTAGCTGAGAAATTTGCTGCAGTTCAGGCGGCGTCATTGCAACCAATTCTTTGCGTTGGAGAAACACTGGAACAACGCAAAGAAGGCATTACAGCTGATGTTGTAATGACTCAACTTGCGGCGGTGCTTGAGCGAGTCGGTGTAGCAGCATTTGAGAATGCAGTTATTGCCTACGAACCAGTTTGGGCAATCGGCACAGGTGAAACGGCCAGCCCAGAACAGGCACAGGAAGTCCACGCACTATTGCGCAGTGACCTGGCCAAGCAGGACAAAGAGATCGCGTCAGCCATTCAGATTTTGTATGGCGGCAGTGTCAAAGAATCTAACTCTGCGGAGTTAATCGCTCAACCGGATATCGATGGTGGTCTGGTTGGCGGAGCCTCTTTAGAGGCCGAACAGTTTTTAGCCATCTGCACGAATGCGGATAATTAATCATGGAAACTCTAGTTGTAGTTGTACACGTCATAGTAGCGATTGTTATCGTGGGTCTGGTGTTGTTACAGCAAGGTAAGGGCGCCGATGCCGGTGCTTCTTTTGGTGCCGGTGCTTCGCAAACGGTCTTCGGTTCATCAGGAACTGGTAACTTCCTGGTACGCGCGACTACAGTTGCGGCGACGATCTTTTTTGTTACTAGTCTCGCTCTGGCGATTTTTGCTCGAAGCCAGTCTGGTCTGAGCACGACTCAAGGATTGCCTGTGGTGAATGAAGATATTCTGCAGGAAGTAACTGCCGAGCAGTCTGATGTTCCGGAATTGGGGCAAGAGCCAACTGAAGATCAAAGCGACATTCCTAGCTTGCCTGACAATAATTAGAGAATTTGCCGAAGTGGTGGGTGAGGACAAATGCTTTCGAAGCGTTAGCTTCGAGTGCAGGACGAACGACAGCGAGCTGTGCTCGCTGGCTGGAAGGGATGGTCGGCTTATCGACAAATTCTTCCGAGCGAATATGCCGAAGTGGTGGAATTGGTAGACGACGTGCAGGATGCACGAGTGTCGCGAAAGACAGGACGTCTGAGAGCGACCACGCTAACTGGCCGCTAGGCCAGCGACTTGCGTAGGGCACAGAATAGATAGAAACAATCAAACATGCCGAAGTGGTGGGTGAGGACAAACGCCTTCGAAGCGTTAGCTTCGAGTGCAGGACGAACGACAGCGAGCTGTGCTCGCTGGCTGGAAGGGATGGTCGGCTTATCGACAAATTCTTCC
>JANQJM010000029.1 GCA_028281635.1 Pseudomonadales bacterium
GCCCGAAAGCATCTTTGCCGCCGGCATCCGCGAGAAATTGACCGTTTTTGTATTTCGCACCTTCGGAAACCACGATCGCACAATAGCCATATTTCCTGACGCAAGATTTTACTTTGCGCAGAAATTTGTCACGGTTGAAGGGGATTTCTGGAAACAGAATAATGTGTGGAGAATCGCCCTCCTGCTCGGTGGCCAGGCCTGCGGCCCCAGCAATCCAGCCGGCGTGGCGACCCATCACTTCCATAACAAATACCTTGGTCGAACTCTCACACATGGAAGCCACATCAAGGCCAGCTTCCCGAATGGAGACAGCCACGTATTTTGCTACTGAACCGAAACCAGGGCAGTTGTCAGTAAGTGGCAGATCATTGTCCACTGTTTTTGGGATACCAATACAGGTGATTGGAAAATCCATCTCCAGGCTGAGTTTAGACACTTTATTAGCGGTGTCCTGGGAATCGCCGCCACCGTTATACAGGAAGTAACGAATATTGTGCGCTCGAAACACTTCCATCAGTCGTACGTATTCTTTCTGGTTTTCTTCGTAAGATTTGAGTTTGTAGCGACATGAGCCAAAAGCACCAGCAGGAGTCTTGCGTAAGGCAGCGATGGTTTTCGCTGATTCCTTGCTGGTATCAATAAGATTTTCTTCCAATGCGCCGACGATGCCATTTAGTCCAGCGTAAACTTTCCCAATTTTGTCTTTATGCTGGCGGGCTGTTTCGATTACGCCGCAGGCACTGGCATTGATAACGGAGGTGACGCCTCCAGATTGGGCGTAGAACAGATTTGGTTTTGGCATAGTGTAAATCTACTGCTGATTGATCGCGCCTGGAGGTAAGTGCTGGCGCGGAATTAACGGAGGCCTATGGTACTCGCTGCCGTCTGCCCTTGCCAGTATTCAAGGTTTGATGCAACAATCTGTGCCCTTTTGCGAAAAGCCTTTGCTTGTTACGGGTTTATGATGCGACTCATCATCGGTATGTCAGGTGCGAGTGGAGTGATCTACGGGATTCGCCTGCTGGAAGTTCTGCAACAGGAGAAGGGTGTTGAAACCCATCTCATCATGTCAGAAGCAGCGAAAATGAATATTGCCGTTGAGACCGATCGCTCGGCCAACGATGTTAAAGAGATGGCCGATGTTGTCTATTCCAACAAAGACATTGCCGCAACTATCGCCAGTGGTTCATTCAAAACTGATGGCATGATCATTGCCCCTTGTGCAATCAAGACGCTGTCTGCAGTCGCCAATTCCTATGCCGATTCCTTAATCGTGCGTGCCGCGGACGTGATATTAAAAGAAAGAAGACGTCTGGTCCTGGTACCGCGAGAAACGCCTTTGCATACGGGACACTGTGAGTTGCTTTATAAGGCCAGTCAGATAGGTGCCATCATTGCGCCGCCGATGCCTGCTCACTACATCAAACCCAAGTCTATAGAAGAGTTAGTGGATCATCACGTAGGCAGGCTGCTGGATCTCTTTAATCTGGATGCTGGACTGGTAAAGCGCTGGCCTGGAACACGAGCGGAGAAGTGAACGGGTAACTCTGGTTAGCCGTGAAAGCTTATTGCGGCAATCCCTGGCTGGCGACACACATTCTGTGTTGAATATTTGAACAATCCAGTCTGTCCCCGAGCATAGCGGGGAAAACTCTGGTAAATATTGAGCGATGTCCCACAATTTGGCGGATTCAGGGTTGACTGCATTCTCCCGCAATGGTGTCCTAGACGCTTGGTACAAGCTTCAAAAGCGATGAGAATTGGAGAGGGAGCGCAGGAATTATGCTAACAAAAGGTACTGGCTTTGCCCGCTATTCGAAGGGTCTGTGTTTTTTCGTATCGCTGATCTGGCTGATTCTGGCAGTGTTGTCTTTTACCAGTGGTACTGACAACAGCATGATTAATGGTTTCCTGTGGTTGGCAGGCGCAGTGGCATTCGCTATTTCCGGTATGGCGCTGGGTCGCAGCTCGGGTGATGAGGCGCCAACATCCACCAAAGCTGGCGAGTAGCGTCCAGAATTATTCTCCAGGCTATTCGTGGTCACTGACTGTCTGCGTGCGTGAAGCAATCTGCTGAAACAACGTGGAAACAGTCGTATCCAATGTTAACGCGATTTCCTCGCATAGCAGTCTGAAGTTTTCTTGTTGCGGGGATGGTGATTTCTCCTTATTAGACTCGTTCGCTGCCCTCACTATTTCTTCCAGTCGCAGTTGCTGCAACTTTTCAGCTTGCAGTTCTGCAGACTTTACTTGAGATCTCAGCTCTTCAAATTCCTTGTTCTTGAATTCTGAGGCGAGCCGTTGATTTGCTTTCATGTTGGTTCTTAGATCGCGCAAAGGCTGCACGATTTCACGCTTCCAGTCCCGGGAATGCGTTATTGCCAAGCGCAGCATGGATTGCGATATCGTGCCTTTTTCTCGCCCATACCAAAGACAAAACAGGACAAGGTTTACATCTAACCCGTAGTCGTTTTGCAGTTGCAGACAGGCGTCGGCGACTCCGGGTTGTTCATACAGCTGCAAAGAGAAATTCCAGAAACTGTTAGAAGTTACGACAAATTCTGACATGACAGGGAAACCAGATACGCGCTTAAATGGCGCCTGAAGAGTGTAGCAACTAATTTATACGCAATGCATATTCATATATTGGGCATCTGTGGAACATTTATGGGTAGCCTGGCAGTTATCGCCAAGCAGCTCGGCTATCGCGTGGGCGGCAGCGACATGAATGTATACCCTCCCATGAGTACACAGCTGGAATCTCTGGGTATCGAACTCAAAGAGGGGTATCGATTCGAGCATCTGCAGCCGATGCCTGACCTTGTGATTATTGGCAATGCACTTTCCCGTGGAAATCCTGCAGTGGAATATGTATTGAACGAAGGTATTCCTTATACCTCTGGTCCGCAATGGCTTGCCCAATTCGTGTTGCACGACAAGTGGGTGCTGGGGGTAGCGGGTACTCATGGCAAGACGACCACCAGTGCGATGCTCACCTGGATACTGGAGCGAGCGGGCACACAACCTGGCTATTTGATTGGGGGTGTCACGCAAAATCTGGAGCATTCGGCGGCGCTTGGTGACTCAGCCTTTTTCGTGGTGGAAGCGGACGAATACGATACGGCCTTCTTCGATAAACGCTCCAAGTTTGTTCATTACGCACCCCGCACGGCCATACTCAACAATCTTGAATTCGATCATGCCGACATCTTCGACGACTTGGCAGCTATCGAGAGGCAGTTTCACCATCTGGTCAGGACTGTTCCAGGCAATGGACTCATCATCACGCCTCATCAGGATTCAACTCTGGAAGCCGTGCTGGCGCAAGGTTGCTGGAGTCCCCGGCAACAATTTGGTTTGAATGTGCCGGAAGAGGTTTGCAAACTCATGGCGTGCAATGG
>JANQJM010000215.1 GCA_028281635.1 Pseudomonadales bacterium
GCCCAAGCAGTCCGGCAAGGTTGCACATTTTTGTTCCATGTGTGGTCCGAAGTTTTGTTCCATGAAAATTTCCCAGGAAGTGCGTGATTATGCGGCTGCGAACACAGCTGGAGATGTGGATCAGGCAGTGCAGGAGGGTATGGAACAGATGGCCAATGAATACAACCAGCAAGGTCGCAAGTTGTATCATGAGGTTTAGTTGCTCAATGCAAACAGTGGCCTAGCTCATTAGGCCACTTTCTACATAGGCACCCAATGCCTGTAAGCAAGATATGGCAAGCTTGCCTGAGCGTTCGGGAGACCATCCGTACTTCTCATCTGGCGTCGCTGTTGTGTCTTTGAATGGCATCTCCAAAGTCATGGCCAGGCAGTTATGATTAGCAGCGGTTTGCGCTGTACTCATAGTTAGATTAGCGGTGCCAGGGGGTTTGGCTGGATAGCCTTCCTTGGTTTGAAAGTCTGCGTTTAATTCAGCCAACACGTCTTTGTAAAAATCCAGCTGTTGTTGCTGTGCCGTGCTCCAATCCTTAAGTCCCTCAGTGCCAGCAATAAAACAATAAGGCAAGGCTTCATCACCGTGGACATCCAAAAGAAAGTCCACACCTGTTTGCGCCATGGCTTGTTTGACCAGAAATACTTCCGGTGAAGCATCCATGCTCGGCTCTGCCCATTCTCGATTGAGATTTCTGCCAGCGGCGTTGGTGCGGAGGTGACCGCGACGACTACCATCGGGATTCATGTTAGGCACCAAATGCAGGTCGCAGTTTTCCAAAAGCGCTTGAGTGAGCTCACTACTGCTGTCCATTAACTTGTGTACACATGTTTCCATCCACCACTCGGCCATGGTCTCTCCGGGATGCTGGCGCGCAATGATCCAACATTGCTTTTTAACGCTGTCACCGGGAATGGAAAATGACAGTTGGTCTAAATCCTGTCCATCCAGGGTTGCACCGAGTCTGTGAAAAGAACAGTGTTCAACGCTTTGTGCTCGGGCCACCAATTTATGATGACGCTCCATCGGATAGGGAGCGAAGTAGGCGAAGTAAACTGAATCCTGTTCTGAGGTGAATTCGAATAGCAGTTCGCCGTCTTTAAGATCAGTGGGATGGCGAAGCCATTCTTCACGATCATAGGAATAGCAGACTCGATAGTCCTTGAATCCATCGGGGTAGGCGGCACCCCGGGCATTCAAAATCCTGTATCGACATGTTTGCCCTCTGCTGCCGCTCACCCGGAAGTAGAACCACTGATAAAACTCTGACTGATTGTCAGGGCGTATTTTTAATTGCACGTTTTGGCAATCCGAGCTGTCGATTATCTCAATATTGCCGCCATCGAATCCTGTACTGATGTCCATTTCTGTCTACCCGCTATTCGTTCAAGCCCTTGAAACTACTTGATAAAACCTAAAATCATGACTGACTTTGTAAAACACATTCTGTTATTATTGCCGCCCTTTTTTGGATAGGCCGGCCGGACGCTGGCCAGATAGGACGACAACGCCATGTCAGCGCTAACTGACAACCTAAATATAGCGTCAAACGACGCATTGATGACACCGCAGTCTCTCAAGCAGGACTTACCGCTTGAAGGCGCTGCCCTGCAAACAGTTCAACAAGCCCGGGAAACGATCTTCTCGATTTTGGATCGCAAAGACCCTCGTTTGTTTGTCGTGGTTGGTCCCTGTTCCATTCACGATGTTGATGCGGCAATGGACTACGCCCAGCGATTGAAAGAATTGGCGCCTAAAGTTGCCGACACGCTGTATATCGTTATGCGGGTATATTTTGAAAAACCTCGTACGTCTATCGGTTGGAAAGGGCTCATCAATGATCCGCACCTGGATGATTCATTCAAGATTGAAGAGGGTTTGCGGCTCGGTCGCAAATTGTTATTGGACATTGCAGAGTTAGGTTTGCCGGCGTCAACTGAAGCGCTGGATCCAATCTCACCTCAGTACATGCAAGATCTTATTGCCTGGTCGGCAATTGGTGCGCGAACCACTGAGTCCCAAACTCATAGGGAGATGTCGTCAGGCCTTTCCTCCCCCGTTGGTTTCAAGAACGGAACCGATGGTGGATTGATGGTTGCTATCAATGCCATGCAGTCTGTCTCCAGCCCCCATCGTTTTTTGGGTATTAATAGCGAAGGCCAGGTGTCGGTGGTAACGACCAAGGGCAATCCCTACGCTCACGTGGTTTTGCGGGGGGGTAGTAACGGGCCGAACTTCGATACGGTGCATATAGCTCAGTGTGAAGCGGCACTTGAGAAAGGCGGTGTCAGCAAGAACATCATGGTGGATTGCAGTCATGCAAATTCTAATAAGGACCCTGATGTACAACCCCTGGTATTGAAAGACATCACCCACCAGATTCTTGAAGGCAACGAGTCGATTATTGGCGTGATGTTAGAAAGTCATATTCATCACGGCAACCAATCGATTCCCCAGGATTTGTCGCAGCTGCAGTACGGGGTGTCTGTTACCGATGCCTGTATGGATTGGGAGACCACCGAGACTGCACTGCTGGAGATGGCTGCCAAACTGCGAGACGTGTTACCGGCTCGTTAGTTAAGGACCCTCTGAATTAATCAGAGGGTCCTTAAAAGCTCGATCCTGGTTGTGAGAGAAATTCTATCTCTTCAGCCGTGGACTCCCTGCCTAACAGTTCATTGCGATGAGGATAGCGGCCGAAGCGGTCGATGATTTCCTTGTGTCTCACTTCGAAATTGAAGTTGTCTTCCAACCCCGGTTGGTCAAACAGAAACATTGCTATCTTGTGAATTTCTTGCGACTCGCTGTGCATGAAGGGCATGTAAAGGAAGCACTTGTAACGTGGCTCCAGATCGGCGTCCAGTTTTCTGCGGACGGCCTCTTGCGCCAATACTAGCGCCAGGGAATCGTAGGCAAAGGCTTCAGCGGTATCCCGAAACATGTTGCGGGAGAATTGATCCAACACGATTACTTCCGCTAGTGCATCCATAGCATGTTCGCGCCAGGTGTAAAGTTCACCAACAGCAGCTTTTCGATGGACATCCCCAAATCGCTCACGGATCAGGGCATCAAACTCCAGATCCTTCTTGAAGCGTTGCTTTGGCTCGATCTCTTCAAACCAAAACTGGATTACGTCACGGGCTGCCATAAACCCCTTATCGTCCCGAAATCGGCTTTCTTTTAAGTTCCTCAAAAAAAGAAAAGCCTCCAAGGAGGCTTTTCAATCAGAATTGCGTTAAACCCTGTCTAGGCATTGCTGGCATAAGCGATGGAGAGAGGCTCTTTCTCTCTGCGACCTTCGGTTATCCATTTCTGCACGAATGGGTTGTCCAACAGGGTTTGCATGTAGGTATAGGCATCGTTGCTAAGCTCGGCGCCGTAGGCGTCGAAGCAAACAGCTATAGGAGCGAACATACAGTCGGCTATAGAAAAGCGACCAAACAAGTAATTGCCGGTTTCTCCAAAACGACGACGTGTGCAGCTCCATATAGCATCGATGCGCGCGATTTCGTTGATCAGGGCATCCGATGGCAGCAAGCGATAGGAGGCCTTGCAGTTCATGGGCCAATCCTTTTTAAGATGCGGGAACTCTGAATGCATCTCTGCGCAGATTGAGCGCGCATTGGATTTGCGCTTGGGATTCCCTGGCCAGCCGGCACCACCCAACAGCTCTTCCGAAATGTATTCGCAAATCGACAGCGAATCCCATACTGTCACTTCCCTGTGAAGCAGTACAGGCACTTTCAGAGAGGGAGAATAAGGTCCCAGTTTTTCTGCAGTGTTGTCCTGGTATAGCGCGATCTGAATTTCTTCGAAATCCACATCAAACATTTTTAACAACAGCCAGGGACACAAAGACCAGGAAGAGTAGTTCTTATTGCCTATGACGAGTCTCACATCTTTCATCGAAATTCTCCGAATGAGTTCCGCCGAAAATTAGTTTACTGACCCTGGGTCAACATCTGTTGACTGGTATCAATGAGACGAACGATTACCCGACGATCGAAAAAGTCAGTTTCAAAATTCTGTGTGCTATGCAGCGGCTGAGATTCACCGTAGGCGACTGCTGTAATCTCAGAATCCAATAGTCCCAGATCATTGATGAAATCTTTTACCGAGTTGGTGCGTTGCCAGGACAGGTCAAGATTGCGATTCGCATTACCATTGCGGTCGGCATAACCAGTAATTTCCAGTGCGCTGTTGGGAAGTTGGCTTGCCAGTTTTACCAGGCTGGTGAGCTGTTCTTCATAGTGATTTTCGATAGCGCTTGATCCGGTTCGGAAGTGCACCGAGATTGCTGTGTTGTCGAACAACGGATTTTGTTCGGCCGTATTCAAAAATGCAGGAACAACCCGCGGCGGTGCATTCCGCAACTCTTCGAGTTCTTGCAGGGCAAGCTCTCTTTCCAGCTCCAATGCTACTGCCTGTTCTTGGTAGCGTTCGGTTTCCAACTGCATGGCAACCCAATCGGCCTGCATATCTTTGTATTCTGAACGAGTCACCCAGCCATCGCCGATAAAGGCACCGATAGCTGCACCGATAATGGCCCCTGGAGGGCCTCCTGCCGCTGCGCCGATGGCGACGCCGCTGATGATGCCAGTGGCTTCTTCTTTGCTTGCTTCACCATCGTCAGAGGCCGTGTAACGGTCATCAGCATAAACGGAGGCAGTCATTACGACTGCTGTGACGAAAGCCGTGGACAACACGCTGAGTTGTTTGATCATAGCCATGAATCCTTTTACTTATTAACTGAGTAGCTGGGGGATAGAGTCTCGTCTCTGGGAGTCGAATTAATGAGGAAACAGGCACATCGCGCAGCTTTCCTTCTGAGAGCTTATTAAACACAGTGTTTCTTACTGCTGCGGGTAAGCTTTGGGGCCATGTGGTGATTAAATATGGCAGAATCATGGCAATCCGCCGGGACTGAGAACCGGGGCTCTTTTTCCCGCGTCAAATAAGGTATATTCGCCCTAAATCACTGATTGTTAATGAAAAGTCTGATCGAACGACGATTGGCTGGAAACTGAAGACCCGGGCAAAAACCCCCAACATAATTGAGTAAGATAATGAGTAGACGCATAGCCATTGTTGAAGACGAAGCAGCCATTCGAGAGAACTATGCGGACGTCTTGCGCAAGCAGGGTTACGAGGTGCAGACCTATGCTAACCGCAAGGACGCCATGACAGCCTTCGACATTCGCTTGCCAAATCTGGCGATAATCGACATTGGCCTGGAAAACGAGATCGATGGCGGTTTTACGCTCTGTCAGGCCTTGCGTTCACTGTCCGATACCTTGCCAATTATTTTTTTAACGGCGAGGGATAATGATTTCGATACTGTCAGCGGTTTGCGCATGGGTGCAGACGATTACCTGACCAAAGACATTAGCCTGCCTCATCTAACGGCACGCATTGCTGCGTTATTCAGAAGGTTGGACGTAATCGATCAACCACCTTCGCCAGAAAACCTTTTGCAGCGGGGCAAACTCTCCCTGGACATTGGTCGTCTCACAGTACAATGGGAAGAGAATCCTGTACCTCTCACCGTTACAGAATTTTGGATGGTGCATGCATTGGCAAAGTACCCGGGTCACGTGAAAAGTCGACAAGTACTGATGCAGGAATCAAAAATCTTCGTTGATGGCAGCACTATCACTTCTCATGTAAAACGAATTCGCAAGAAATTCATGCAGGTGGATCCCAGTTTCGATTGTATCGAGACGGTATATGGCATGGGTTATCGCTGGAATGTGGAACCAGCTCAGCAACACTAATGTGCAGCACTTTCAGAAATTCTATTTCTAACTAGGTGCTCTTGTTGGGGCCAAAAAGCCTCATTCATAATCTAAAAAAACAACTTCAATGGCGGTCACATTTAAAAATCCGTTCGGTATCCGATCGAAACTGGTGTTCCTTTCCAGTTTTTTGCTGGTTATTCCGTGGCTGGGGTATCAGTACATCCTGGAAATGGAGGATGTGTTGCGCCGTGGCCAGGAACAAACTGTATTGGGCACAGCGCAGGCACTTGCCACCGCACTGAATGAAAGACCGGAGCTGTTCAACGAAGCGAACTTCGGCCCGGCGACACGCAGTCAGGATCTCTACGTCTATCCGATCTACTCACCACTCTCATTAGTAGATGGTTCGCTCAATGATTGGGGTGAATATCAACAGTATGAGGTGGGTTACGACGAACGAGATTATCTTCGTACCAATCTGAACCCGGGTCGGCCTTACATCGATGGTGAGTCGCTGAAATTCAATTCCATGTTGGGTGAGTACAACGGTTTTCTCTATGCCTACTTTGAAGTTGCCGACGATCACGTGGTGTATCGCGATCAGGAAGCATTGACAGTTCATCGCAGTGATTTCCTGCAAGTTTCTATGCTATCGCGGGAAGGCAATGCAGTTGATCGTTATGTGATTGCGCCTTACGAACCGGGTTTGATTTATCCGTATAAGGTGCGTGCCGACTTCAGTGAGCCCATCTACGAAAATCGTATTCTCGGACAGTGGTACGAAACTAATGCAGGCTATGTGGTGGAACTTAGCATCCCGATGGAAATGCTGGGCGATCGCCTCGGCTTCGCCATATTCGACGTCGATGATGCCGTGGAGCGCGACGTAAACATGGTAGTGGCGACCTACAATATCGATGACAACGAGCTGTTGGGCTCTTTACGTTTGCCCACCCCAGAGATAGATCGAATCGTGGCTGGCATGGGTCATAACAACTCGCGTATTCAGGTGGTAGATCGTAGTGGCCGGGTATTGTTAACCGTAGGTGACATACAAACAGCAACTGGTTTACTGCTGACGGAGCCAGTTAACGATGAACCGATCAACAAATATTGGTTATACGTACAGGACCAGGTTCTTAACCCGCTCTACTATCAGATTCTGTCAAAACCCAGTAACGATTTCATCGATGAGCTCTACTCCGACGTAACAAGAGAGGGGGCACATATCGATTCAGCTTTGCGTGGCACTCCCATGACCCAGTTCCGTACCCTGGCCGATACCGAAACGCGCTTATTGGAAGCGGCCCATCCGATTCTCGCCAACAATGAGATCATGGGCGCGGTAGTTGTCGATCAAAACATGAACGGCTTGCGCACGTTCCGTAATCAAGCCCTGGAACAACTGTTCAACACAATTCTCGCAGTGATGGTGGTGGTTGTGTTCGGTTTATTCTTTTTCGCTTCACGGATATCGTCGCGAATTCGAGTACTGAGAAATCAGGCGGAAGGTATTATTGATGACAGTGGTCGCGTGCAAAACACCATCGTACCTTCGCGCAATTCCGATGAGATAGGAGACCTCTCACGTAGCTTCTCGAGCATAGTGGAGCGACTCACTCAATATACAAATTATCTGGAGAACATGTCTTCACGACTCTCTCACGAGTTGCGTACGCCAGTCACCGTTGTCAGATCGTCATTGGAGAATCTGGGGCTTACCGAGAACAACGAAGACTCTGCGGTTTACATTGAACGGGCAGAGGAAGGCATTAAACGATTGAACCTCATTCTTACCAACATGAGTGAAGCCACCCGTTTGGAGCAGATGCTGCAAACTTCGGAAAAAGAAAAGATTGATCTCTGTAAAGTGATTAGTGGCTGTGTCGAGGGTTACAAGCTGGCATACACAGAAACCCAGTTTGAACTGGATGTTCCGAACTATGCCATTCATGTGAATGGTGTACCCGAGTACATTGCTCAGCTACTGGATAAGCTGATTGCAAATGCAGTTGAGTTTTCTTATCCCAATCAACCTATCACTATTTATTGCAGAGCACTTAGGGACCACGCCGTAGTCAAGGTGACTAATGCAGGACCGTTCTTGCCGGAAGAAATGAAAGATCGACTATTCGACTCGATGATTTCAGTACGACCCCAGGAGAAGCAAAAACAACCACATCTCGGCATGGGGTTGCATATTGCACGCCTGATCACAGACTTTCACGGTGGTCAGATTCGTGCCGAGAATCGGCCCGATAGAGAAGGGGTTATCGTGACTGTGGTTATTCCTCTTTTCTACAAGTAGACCGTTCACTCAATCCACAGTTTTTTCGTCACCGGTATACCAATCAGGCGCATTCTCTCTAACTACAGGAGAGTCAGTGGACCAGGCGTGGCAGGTGTCCAGCACAACGGGTCGCTTCTTCGATTTTGGCGCCTCTTCAAACTTCTCCTTTCGCCGCTGGGACTTGATTGGCCAAATGGTTTGCATGGCGACAGTTGCCATGGGGAATAATAGTTCTGTGAGATGCGTACAACCCTGAACACCACCTACTTTCATACGAATGGCTTTACGCCAACCCGGTCCCATCTTGATGCCAATCAGGCTCTTGTAGGATGGGGTAATGGATGGACACATCTCAAAAGGGCTATTGTCAGTTACCGCTTCGATATCTCGTATTTCAAAATTGTCGTCAATGGTCACGCGCAGTAACATCTCATGCAGCGGTACGCCCACAGGTACGGTGCCGCGCCACTTGTTGGTGAATTCATAGGTTTTGATGTCGGTCATGTGAGCTTCGATATCCCACAGTCCGTCTTCTCTTTCGTAACCTCGATAATCTATGGCACGAGTATGGACGTGTCTTCGGGGTGATGGTTCTGACAAAGGCATAGAATCGCTCTGGGTAATTTAAAATCAAACACTAGTGGATAGGAACGAGCACTGGTGAGAAGTTGAGCAACGTCCCTGTTACCAACAAACTGCAAGTATGTGATTATAAGTCTTCTATGGCTTAGCTGCATCCGGATTGCCGGGACAGATTGCCGGCTGTAGGTGAGTTCTCAGGTGGGCTCAGGCATAATTGGCGCCACACTTGAAGAAACAGAAAACCAATAGCAAGCATAAGGGGAAGGCGTCATGGCTAGTGCAACAGCGCGACATATTCTGGTTAACACTGAAGAAGAATGCTTACAACTGAAGGAACGAATCGAAGGTGGTGAGGATTTCGGCGATATTGCACGTGCCCATTCTACTTGCCCTTCAAAAGCTCAGGGTGGTGACCTTGGACAATTTGGACCTGGCATGATGGTTAAAGAATTCGATGAAGTGGTATTCAGTGCAGAAGTCAATACGCTGCAGGGACCTGTAAAGACACAGTTTGGCTACCATCTGCTGGAAGTAACCAGTCGCGATTAATTCGCTTTGCGGTTCGAGTGCTGATAAATGCATATACTCTTTCTTTGCACTGGCAATTCCTGTCGTTCACAGATGGCTGAAGGTTGGATGCGTCATTTAGGCGCAACACTCGCACCTGAACTTCACCTGCAGGTAAGCTCCGCTGGATTGGAAGCCCATGGCCTCAATCCGAGAGCGGTAGCTTGTATGCAACAGAGAGGCATCGACATTAGCTCGCATACTTCTGATGTATTGACTGACAGCATGTTGGCCGATGCTGATCTGATTGTTACCGTGTGTTCCCACGCTGATGCGAATTGCCCGCTGGTTCCACCGACCATAGAGAAGCGCCATATACCCTTCGACGACCCGGCAAAGGCTAGCGGCACCGAGCAGGAAATCACCGACTGCTTTAACCGGGTCTGCGCGGAAATCCACGAGACTCTGCAATCTCTGGTGCTGGAATTGAAGCAAAAAGCTGCCTGAATGACCGACCAGTTACCTACTTTCTCCAAAGACGATGTCAAAGTTCTGGAGCGCAAGACTGACTATGATGCGTTCCTGCAAGTGGACAGCCTGCAGCTGCAGCATCGTTTATTTGCAGGAGGTTGGAGTGAAACCATTACCCGTGAATTACTGGTTAAGACTCCCGCGGTTGGTGTATTGCTTTATGATCCCAAGCTTGAACAACTTGTTATGGTTAAGCAGTTTCGAGTCGGTATGCTGGATGACGAAGACACTCCCTGGCCTCTGGAGTTGGTTGCCGGATTGGTTGACAAAGACGAGTCTTTGCAGCAGGTAGCAGAGCGAGAGGTAACGGAAGAAACAGGTCTGCAGGCTTCCGATTTCATCAAGATTTGCGATTACTACAACAGTCCCGGTGCCTCTTCTGAACGTGTCACTCTGTTTTGTGCGCGGGTGGATGCAAGCCGGGCAAGCGGCATATACGGCCTTGATCATGAACATGAGGACATCCTGGTTGAGGTACTAAGTCTGGAATCAGCGCGTCTGGCTGTGGAATCAGGCGCAATCAACAACGCTATGTCACTTATCGCATTACAGTGGCTATTTTCCCACCAGCAATCGATTCTTGCGAAATGGGCATAAAACGGTTCGGTTATAACTTGGTGTGTCAACTGAAAAATCTTCCCTGCTGGCCTCGCAAAAAACCGCCAAACCGTTACAATTACCTTTAAATATTAGGCACCTAGCTCAATCTGCGCCCTTCGTTTTGTATGGGTTTAGGGAGTGGCTAGCCAAATCCTGGAATTAGCCGACTATAATAAGGAATTGAATTCGGCCCCCTCGATTCCGTGGTTATAGGTTCGCTGGGGATTGCCGTAAAAAATTAATAGAGAAGTAACAGATTTAATCGAGATTCATGTCTAAAGCCAGCTACAGTATCGACCTTATCAAGCAAATGGCGGTCTGCGATGCTAATTACATTCGCTTGCTAAAACTCGTGCCTCAGCTTGCAGCCTATCTGGACAAGTCCTTTCACAATTACATTGATGAGTTTGCATCGCCCAATCCGCAATCCAACGTTTATGGTGATGAACCAGAAAAAGTTTTGGAAGGGATAACTCGTGAGTTTTGTATTGCGGACCTTAATGACGTTCACGAAAAAGTGACTGTTGAGATTAAAATACTTGAAGCCTTTAAGTACACAACGACCCTCGAAATTGTACAGAAACCCCAACTAAAAAAATGGATGACGAATCCTTCCATGTTGGTTCGAGTCTATCACGACGCTAATACTGCCGAGGTAATCTCTTATCAAGGTCATCGAAATCTTAAATCGAGATACTCGCAACCCAATCCTAAGATGTATCATGCCGACGAAAAAATGCAGGTGAATCAGTTTTTAGGTGAGTGGTTAACTCATTGCTTGCAGGTAGGAAGAAGTATAGAAGCGCCGGATCTGATAACTAACGCATAAAACAGCGGCCGCTATGACAACGCTGAAGACTGACAATCCAATTCAGCTGATTCAGATTACTGATACCCATCTTTACGGGAATCCGTCGGGTACGCTGTTGAAAATGAATACCCATTACAGCTTCGAACAAGTGTTGAATGTGGTTAAGCAAAAAGAAAGTGGTATAGATCTCATTCTCGCCACTGGCGATATCGCACAAGACGCTACTGAAGCAGCATACAAACACTTCGCCGAAAACATCGCTGAGTTAGAGGCTCCCTTTCGCTGGATTCCCGGTAATCATGATAGCGCCCGTGTCATGTCGGAAGTTGCTAATGGCACATCGGCCAGTGACAAAACCATTCGAGTGAATAACTGGCAGATTCTGATGCTGGATACCAGTATCGAAGGTCAGGTACATGGCATGTTAGAGCAGAGCGAATTGGATTTTCTTGCTGACGGACTTACCGCGGCGGATAAGGATGAGGCTATCGATCATTGCCTGGTATGTTTGCATCACAACCCGGTTAAAGGAAACGCGGGCTGGATGAAAGATATTGGGCTGCACAACAAAAACAAGTTTTGGGAAATCGGTAAGCAGTCTGCAAAATTGAAGTGTATTGTCTATGGTCATATACATCAGGATTTAGACTTTGAACACGAAGGCATACGTTGCATGTGCACACCATCTACCTGTATTCAGTTCAAACCCAACGTCGTCAATTTCGCTCTCGATCAAGTGAATCCCGGCTACCGCACCTTACGCCTGCATGAGGATGGTACTATCGATTCAGAAGTGCATCGTGTGGAAGGCAAGAGCTTTGAGGTAGATTTTAGTAGTGGCGGATACTGATCTCACCATCCTCTATCTGCACGGCTTCCTCAGTTCACCTTTATCCAAGAAAGCTCAACAGACAATTGCCTATTGTGAGCAGCTGGGCATGGCAGATCGTCTGGTGGTGCCCACCCTCCACAATGGGCCAACTGATACCAGTAAAGAACTTCTGTCTTTGCTTGAAGACTTGCCGTTAAAGCAGCTTGGGGTGATCGGCAGTTCTCTCGGCGGCTACTATGCCACGTGGTTAAGCGAAGAATTCGATCTACCCGCCGTTTTAATCAATCCCGCTGTACGTCCATTTGATCTGTGGGAAGACCATCTTGGCGAACACAAGAATTACTATAGCGATCATATTCATGTAGTGACCCGGGAACACATTGATGAGCTGAGAGAGCTGGACCGTTCTCCCATTCGCCGTCCTGACAATTTTCTCGTTCTATTGCAAAAGGGTGACGAGGTGCTGGACTATCGTGATGCCGCCGAGAAGTTCGCCGAGGCTAGCTGTGTGATTCATGAAAATGGGGACCATAGTTATCAGGAGTATGCCTCTGAACTGCCCACCATCATTGACTTTCTAGTATCAAGAATTAGCAATTTTGCGCGATAAAATGTTATTAAACCGCAGTATTCTCACGCCCCGAAATTTCGATGACAAACACCTATAACGCCGACGCTATTGAAGTCCTCACGGGCCTTGATCCGGTTCGTAAGCGGCCCGGCATGTATACGGACACTACCCGCCCCAATCACCTGGTTCAGGAAGTCATCGACAACAGTGTCGATGAAGCACTGGCAGGTCATGCACACACCTTGACGCTTACCCTGCACAAAGACGGTTCGGTAGAAGTTAGCGACGACGGTCGCGGCATGCCGGTGGACAAGCACAAGGGCGAGAAAGTCAGTGGTGTGGAACTAATCCTCACCCGTTTGCATGCCGGCGGAAAGTTCTCCAATAAGAACTACCAGTATTCTGGTGGTCTGCACGGCGTCGGGGTATCCGTCGTTAACGCGCTTTCCAAAACCCTGGAAGTCACCGTTAAGCGCGACAGCAAAGTCTACACAATGAAATTCAAAGGCGGAGAAAAAGCCTCTGAATTAAAAGTGACAGGTAAAGTTGGTAAGCGCAACACCGGTACCACCGTGACCTTTGTGCCAGATGAGAAGTACTTTGATTCGATCAAGATTTCGATTCCAAAGTTAAAACACGTTCTGCGAGCGAAAGCTGTTCTGTGCTCCGGCTTGCGTGTGGTGTTTATTGACAACACTGTAAGCAAAGCTAAATCGCAAAGCGAAGAATGGTGTTTCGAAGACGGCCTTACCGATTACCTGACCCAGGCCACATCCGAATGGGAAACCCTGCCGGAAGAACCCTTCGTTGGTTCGGTGCAGGGTAATGAAGAAGCGGTTGATTGGGCCATCCAATGGCTACCCGAGGGCGGTGATGTCATTGGAGAAAGCTACGTCAATCTCATTCCTACGCCCCAGGGTGGTACGCATGTCAGCGGCCTGCGTACCGGTCTATTGGATGCGCTGAGAGAATTCTGTGAGTTTCGGAATCTGTTACCACGGGGATTAAAGCTCACCGCGGAAGACGTCTGGGAAAAATGTAGCTACGTGCTTTCCTCCAAGCTGGTGGATCCACAGTTCTCTGGACAGACTAAAGAAAGGCTTTCATCACGCCAATGCGCGGTCTTTGTCGCCGGTGTAGTGAAGGATTCATTCAGTCTCTGGCTCAATCAACATACCGCCGAAGCAGAAGCTATTGCGGAACTTTGTATAAGCAACGCGCAGAGCCGCTTAAAAGCCAGCAAAAAAGTCGCACGCAAGAAAGTCACCTCGGGACCTGCACTGCCAGGTAAGTTAGCGGACTGTTCCACAGAAGACGTGATGGCAGGTGAGTTATTCCTGGTGGAGGGCGACTCCGCCGGAGGCTCTGCCAAGCAGGCACGAGATCGCGAATTTCAGGCAATCATGCCGCTGCGGGGAAAGATACTGAATACCTGGGAAGTGGATTCCTCTGAAATCCTTGGCTCTCAGGCAGTGCACGATATCGCTATCGCGCTGGGCGTCGACCCTGGCTCCAGCAAGATCGATGGATTGCGTTACGGCAAGATTTGTATTCTGGCTGATGCCGACTCTGATGGATTACATATTGCCACGCTACTCTGTGCGCTATTCGTTAAACACTTCCGCCCTGTGGTAGAAGCTGGCCACGTATTTGTCGCCATGCCCCCACTGTTTCGTATTGATGTAGGCAAAGAAGTGTTTTACGCCCTGGATGAAGGTGAGAAAGAAGGTATCCTCGATGCCATCGTTGCCGAGAAGAAGACTGGTAAAGTCAATGTGCAGCGCTTCAAAGGTCTGGGGGAAATGAATCCCATGCAGCTCAGAGAAACCACCATGGCTACCGATACTCGTCGCCTGGTACAGCTGACCCTGGAAGAAAAACCAGAGAAAAAGAAGACAGGCACCTTCGCCATTATGGACATGCTATTGGCAAAGAACCGTTCTCCCGATCGCAAGAATTGGTTAGAAGAGAGCGGTAATCTCGCGGACTACGCCGAATAGAATCCTGAACAGAGCTGACTATGAATCCTGAAATCACAATTAACGAAGATGGCGTCGAACAGATAGCGCTCAGCAACTACACGCAGCAGGCCTATCTGAACTACTCCATGTACGTGATCAACGACCGAGCGCTGCCCAATATCGGCGACGGACTGAAACCAGTACAACGGCGCATCGTGTATGCCATGTCCGAGCTCGGATTGAAAGCTTCGGCAAAATTCAAAAAGTCTGCGCGCACCATTGGGGATGTGATCGGTAAGTTTCACCCCCACGGTGATTCCGCTTGTTACGAAGCCATGGTGTTGATGGCGCAACCGTTTACCTACCGTTACCCCCTGGTTGATGGTCAGGGGAACTGGGGTTCGCAGGATGACCCCAAGTCCTTCGCAGCCATGCGTTACACCGAGTCGCGCTTGCGGGCCTACGCCGATGTCTTGTTAGGTGAGTTGGGACAGGGCACTGTCGATTGGAAACCCAATTTCGATGGCACCCTGGACGAGCCGGAAATCCTTCCGGCACGCCTCCCCAATGTACTGCTCAATGGCGGCAGCGGCATTGCTGTAGGCATGGCGACGGATATTCCGCCACACAATCTGCATGAAGTGGCAAAGGCCTGCATTCATCTATTGGACAAGCCGAAAGCCACCGTGCGTGAAGTCTGTAAATACATTAAGGGCCCGGATTTTCCAACTGAGGCGGAGATCATCACTCCGAAGAGCGAAATCCTGGAGATGTACAAGACGGGAAGAGGATCACTTAAGGCACGTGCCACCTACACCAAGGAAAACGGTGAAATCGTGATCAACGCACTGCCTTATCAGGTGTCAGGTGCAAAAGTACTGGAGCAGATTGCAGCACAGATGCAGAAGAAGAAGTTGCCGATGGTAGTCGATCTTCGCGATGAATCTGATCATGAGAATCCGACCCGAATCGTGGTGGTTCCACGCTCCAACCGTGTCGATGCCGATAGTGTGATGTCCCATTTGTTTTCAACCACCGACCTGGAGAAAAACTATCGCGTTAACTTCAACATGATTGGTATCAATAAGCGGCCACAAGTAAAAGATATTGTGACCCTGTTGAAGGAATGGCTGCAGTTTCGCACCGTTACCGTCCGCCGCAGGCTGCAACACCGGCTGGATAAAATTCTGGATCGCTTGCACATCCTCGATGGTTTACTAATTGCATTTTTAAACATTGACGAAGTCATCAAGATCATTCGCAAAGAAGACAAGCCCAAGCAGGCATTGATGAAGAAGTTCAAGATTTCTGAACGGCAGTCAGAAGCCATTCTGGAACTGAGATTGCGGCAACTGGCGAAGCTTGAAGAAATCAAGATCAAGACTGAGCAGAAGGAACTTAGCGAAGAACGCAAGACCCTGGAACAACTGCTGAAATCTGCAGCCAGACTCAAAACTTTCATCAAAAACGAAATAAAAGCTGACGCCGAAAAATTCGGTGATGAGCGGCGTTCTAAACTGATTGAGCGGGAAGAGGCAAAAGCCTTCAGTGAAACTGAGTTACTCTCCACTGAACCGGTGACAATCGTCCTCTCAGATCGCGGCTGGATGCGCGCTGCCAAGGGTCACGATGTAGATGCCAGTTCCTTGCAATACAAATCTGGAGATGGCTACAAGCTGTCTGCCAAGGGTAAGAGCAACCAGCTGGCGATCTTTATGGATTCCACTGGTCGGGCTTATTCACTGCCCGCCCATAGTTTGCCCTCGGCCCGGGGTCAGGGTGAACCAGTTTCCGGTCGGGTGAATCCACCTTCTGGCGCTACCTTTGAAGGGGTCGTTATCGGCGAGAATGACCAGGATGTATTGTTGGCCAGTGATGCCGGTTATGGATTCGTTGGTAAAGTTGGTGATCTGATCAGCAAGAACAAGTCCGGAAAGGCGATTCTGCGCATGCCGAAAGGTGGCATCGTATTACCGGCAGTGATGGTGAACGACTATGACAACGATCTCATTATCTCCATAACCAACGAAGGTCGGATGCTGATGTTCCCCATCAGTGAGCTGCCAAGGTTGGCCAAGGGCAAGGGCAACAAAATTATCGGTATCCCCAGCGCCAGGGTCGCTGAGCGAGTTGAGTTCGTGGTTGCGATGACAGTGCTTTCAGCCGAGGATGGCTTGACCGTTTATGCAGGCCGTCGTCACCATAACCTGAAAGCCTCTGACCTCGAACACTATCGTGGCGAACGGGGAAGACGTGGCAACAAGCTCCCCCGTGGATTCCAGAATGTCGATCGCATAGAGGTAATGGAATAAGCGTGTCGATCCAGAAGCTGCTTATCACTCGCCTCGCTACGTCTCACAGTTATGAAACAGCTTCTAGATAAGACTCGGTGTGATTTCCAGTGTTAATCTTTGGCCATCATCATTGGCTGAAACGATTAAAGCTGCTTCTCCATCAGGCGTATACAAAATAGGGGTTCCTACCCGTTCATATTCTTCGCCGTTTAATTTCATCATGATGAGTTCGAGTCGGATATGGCCTTCATTAGTGACCGAGGGCGTTACCGAAACTCGATAGTCACCTGCCAGCTGAAACTCTCTGACTTCGCCTTCGTCTACAGCAATACTTGCTACAGTCTGGTGCTCTTCATCCACAATCGCTTCGATATCGAGTTGGACCTGATCTGCGGTAACTGATCTGCTAATGGCGAGCAGGGCGAATACTGCCAACGAAGTCAGCGCAATAGAGATTTTACGTAGTAGTCTATTGCGCTCCCTCAGCGCATCGTCGAGCGGTGTTTCGTGGGTCGTGATATCAGCCATATCCACTTCAAACACCGCTGCAATGGCTTGTGCGGTTTCATACGACGCTGTCCCCGCGCTCTCTACTCGTTGGATAGTTCGGCGGCCAAGTCCGGCAACTTCTGCCAGATGCTCCTGGCTCCACGCGCGAGCGGTACGCAATGATTTGATTTTTTCTGCATCGATTCGCAATTCCATCTCCTGGACTCCTCTTGGTTTATGGTTCGAAGACAAACCAAGACTAGGGCTTGTGTGGCTGACTTGCAGCGCCATCCTGGCGCCAAAGTGAGTAACTAGTCCGAATATAACGTTACAAGCTGAATTGCCTGGCGCTCCAACAACAGGCGATAGTCTGACATCGGTTCCCTGCCAAGATAGGTTTTAATAATTTCATCGTCACCGATATCTGAAAATTCATCCGCATCCACCCGTGAATGGGACCCGGCATGGACATAGCTGGGTTCACTGATCAATAAAGAATTGTCCGGGCATTCCTTGCAGATTTCCCGGGCCTGGTCCAGGGTCTTGCCGGTGAGGTTGTTAGTGGTGCCTGTAATGGGCGAGTACAAACTACTCACATGTTGACCGCTATGTACAGCCAGTTTGTATTTGGAATGTACCGGTGCTTCAGCCACATCATTGATATCACCAACGATATGCAGAAACAGTTGGCCAGCACAAATTGCGAAGAACGCCTGATCTTCTTCCAGCGGTGCTTCGGAAAAATTGACAATCACCTCTCCTTCCGCGCAATAACTCACCTTGCCGTTATAGAGCTGACTGACTTTATCTACGAAAAAGTAGAATCGGTTTAACAACTGTACGAAGGTCGCCTCATGCAATGTAGAAGCAAGGTACTGAAAATTGGCCATGCTAATGAGCAATAAACTCACGTCTTGCTGACCAGGAGTGAACTTCAGATTCTGTGGGTCAGTCTCTGGCTGTCGATTTCCGAAATTGTCCAGAAAAGCATTCTGAGCAAGAAACTCTGCTGTCGCATTATATTGACGTATGGCCATGCTGATTTCGTTGTTGTTATCAGGCTCGGGACAGGTTTCGATCTCCCCTTTACGAATATTGCTGAGGGCATAGGACAATAAACTAGTGGGAAAGCTCACCAGGTATTGGAAGTACGTCGAGGTCATCACCACAGCCACCATCAGTAACAACAGGGTGGCGCCAATAACTAGCAATAGATTGTTCACCATGCCTACTTCAATGTAATCGAGATCGAGTCTAATTTGGACCGAGCCAATGACTGAGTCGGGCAAAGCGATGGGCGACTGGTACTCAGCTGACAGGCCAGGTAACGGAATCGGCAATGGGATTAATGGTCGTAACGGTTCCGTCTGGGAAGTGGAAGAGGCGATGATATTTCCATCGACGCCTAATACTGTGATTTCTTGAATCGACGAGTCGCGCGTCAGGCTGGACAACACTACATTCATACTGATCAGATCATTGGCGAGAACCAGTTCAGTAAGTTGGGTAGCCGTCTGCTGAGCCAGGGTTTGTCCCAGGCCATCAGCTTGTTGCCTGAGCAGATTGCGGGTGTTGTAGCTGCTGACCAACCAGAACACACACATGGCCAACACCAACAGTAGAGAAACTGTCAGCGAAAATTTGCGCGAGAGTTTTCGAATTGGAGAGGCAGGTTTAGCGGTTGCTTCCTGCTTTTCTTCTGTTACAGCCAAGGCCAGTGCTCGTGTCGATCCATCTGCCGGATAAGAATAACAGGACAGGGTAGCTTGCCCAAAGCTTTTACCTGCTCTTTGATGTTTGGGTGATTCTAGGAAGAACCGAGCTCCGTTTGTTTAGGAAACGGAAAATTTTGAAGAGAGCCTGGGGGCTGCACACAATTGCCTTGTACCGCCCCTACACCAAGTTTCCATAATAAGGGAAGCACAGAGAAGTCTTCGATAGCGGACGCAATTGGGCGCACGCCATTCCGTCTTAACTGCATAATTAGTTGTTTTAGCTTTGTCCGGCTTTCCCGTTTCTTGCTTAGATCATGAAAAAGGGAAGCATCGATTTTTATTTGCTTTACCTGATCCGGTCCAAACAGCCGTAAGCATGAGAATGATTCGGTTGTGCCTGAGAAGTTGCTGATACTCAATTGGATGCCTAGAGTCCTCAGACATCGTTGAAATCTTACTAACTGACAGTGCGCCAGCAGCGCACTGTTTTCGCTGACCTGAAATACAAGCCTGCTGGGAGAAATGGTCTGTATCGCTTTTTCCAGCCAGGAAAGAAAAGAGTCGCTATTTAGCGAACACGGCGTGAGATTGAGGACATAACACAGTTTCGAAGTAGGTAGTTGTTCAAGTGCCTTGACTGTCCTTGTAATGATCCAGCGATCAATCTTTTCACCTAGACCATATTTGCTTGCCAGATCAAAAGCCTGTTGGGTGGTTAACCCAAATCCAGCCTCCGTCATGGCAATACGTACCTCGTATTGTTCCAGCTCTTCATCCTGCAGGTCCAGTATTGGCTGGAAAGACAAGCTCAAATCATCGGAGTCCAGCAGCTGTTGCAACTGCAAAAGCTGTCCATTGCGCTCTGAAGTCGACACAGTCGATATTGGAAAGTCAGTGCCTGTCTTTATGGGGATGGACAGTTCCATTATCCAAATCTCTCAGCATCTGATTAGCTAAGGCTAGCAAGAGAAGTGGAAGGGCTGTTAGGCGATTCGCGTCTTGCTTTGTTTACCGGATTCTTCACGTACCAATGTCGGCACCAGATAGCCCGGGAGTTGGTTGCGGAGTTCATCAATCAGTTGCCTGCCTTTTGCATCGCTGACATCGAAATGCCCAGTCCCTGTAACCGCATCGGGCAAGTGTAAGTAATAGGGTAGTACACGCTGGGAGAAAAGCGCCTTATTAAGCGCAATCAAGCTGGCCGCATTGTCATTTACCCCTTTCAGCAACACCGATTGATTAAGCAGCACATGGCCATCATCGGCTAAATCCGAGAGCGCTTTGAACACACGATTGTCCAACTCATTGCGATGATTGCTGTGGACCACAATCACCACCTGGCATCTCAAATTCTTGAGAATAGCGCGTAACTCTGTGGTAACGCGCTGCGGGATCACAATGGGAAGTCGAGTATGAATGCGCACAGTACGCAGGTGAAAAATGGAGTCCAGCTCATTGAGCAACCATTGTAAATAGCCGTCTGCAGCCGCTAAAGGATCTCCTCCGCTGAGGATGACTTCTTCTATAGTCCGGTCTTGTGCAATGTAGTCCAGGGCTTCTGTCCAGCGCGCTCGTCCAGGGGTATTGGCGTCGTAGTCAAAGTGTCTGCGAAAGCAATAGCGGCAATGGATTGCGCAATGGGGTGCCGCAGTCAGCAAAACCCGACCCCGGTACTTATGTAATAGTCCTGGCTCGTTATTGAAATTCAATTCTTGCAGGGGGTCCGTGCTGCGTAAGGGGTCAGATGCTTCCTCCGCAAGGTCCGGCCACACCTGTAGCAGCAGCGGATCGTTCCAGTTACCTTTCTCTATGCGAGCCGCAAACGGGCGAGGCACTATCAACGGAAATTGAGTGATCGCTTTGCAGCTAAAGGGATTGTCAGCCTCATCTAACTCCAGAAAATCCAGTAATTCCTTTGGATCTGTTATGAGATCAGCTAATATCTCTTGCCATTTTTCGGGCAGGTCAGATTTAATTAGTGATAGAGCAGGTGTAGTCACAGAATCTTGATCTCTCTGGCCTATAGCGCGACGGAAGTAACATCATAGCAGCAAGCACGCCTATGGCCGAATGCTGAGAAATAATACTTATAGATACTGAGAGATGAGTCTGACCCGATAAGAAAGTGCTAATCTACTAAGCGGTGCGCCCGATTTGAGAGGAACCCATGGCAAGCTACGCAACAAATGAATTTAAAAACGGACTAAAAGTGCTGGTGGATAACGAACCCTGTTCTATCCTCGAGAATGAAGTGGTGAAGCCGGGTAAGGGCCAGGCTTTTAATCGTGTAAAGTTTCGAAATCTGCTTAATGGGCGGGTCTGGGAACGCACTTACAAGTCTGGTGAATCTATTCCTGCTGCTGATGTCATGGAGATCGATATGGAATATCTCTATACCGATGGCGAATTCTGGCACTTCATGAAAACAGATGGCAGTTTCGAGCAAGTGGCTGCGGACGCCAATGCCATCACTCTGGCTAAAGACTGGTTGAAAGAGCAGGATGTCTATCAGGTAGTGCTATGGAATGATGCGCCAATATCCGTAAATCCTCCCAATTTCGTCGAGCTGGAAGTGACTGAAACTGATCCAGGATTAAAGGGAGACACAGCGCAGGGTGGCACCAAGCCAGCGACTCTCAGTTCCGGTGCAGTGGTTAAAGTGCCTCTGTTCGTCAATATCGGTGATGTTCTTCGTGTGGACACTCGAACCGGCGAGTATCAGAACCGAGTTAACAAGTAGGTTCCAGCTTCCGGGCAGGACACTTGCCATGGCAGTGGACAACTCAAACTGGCAAGCGACCGCTTCTCCTGAAAATCTGAAATTGCGCGCGCAACTCTTGGCTGAGCTGCGCGGGTTCTTTGCTGCCCGCAACGTTATGGAAGTCGAGACTCCGCTATTGAGTCAACGCACGGTTACCGATGTCCATCTGCGCTCTTTCATTGTTGAGAACGATAAACAATCCTTGTACTTACAAACTTCGCCGGAATACGCGATGAAACGTTTGTTGGCTAGTGGTTGTGATTCTATTTATCAAATAGGCAAAGCCTTTCGGCAAGAAGAGCAGAGCAAGCAGCACAATCCTGAATTTACTCTACTTGAATGGTATCGAGTCGGCTTCAATCTGGATACGTTGATGGACGAAGTCGAAGATTTGATGCAGCAGGTGATTAAATGCGGAACGATTCCCAGGCTGAGTTACCAAAACCTGTTTCAATCCCATTGCGATTTTAATCCACACACAATTGCTGCCTCAGAATTGGAATCCATTGCCCGCAGTCGGCTGTCACTTGGATCGAAAGAGCTGAGCTCGACCGACTATCTGCAACTGCTAATGACTCAGGTAATTGAGCCTCAGTTACCAAAAGTGTGCTTCGTCTTCGACTATCCAACAGCGCAGGCTGCCTTGGCAGCCACTGATACACTCTCCGATGGCACCGTCGTTGCCAAACGGTTTGAACTGTACTGTGAAGGAATGGAATTAGCCAACGGCTACTTCGAGTTAACGGATAGTGCTGAGCAGTTGCAGCGTTTTCAACACGATCTTGCTAAGCGACAGTCTCTAGGACTTCCTGCTGTACCAGAAGACGGACGTCTATTAGCTGCTTTGGAAGCCGGTTTGCCCAGCTGCGCTGGTGTCGCTCTGGGAGTAGATCGCCTGTTGATGGTATTGAGTGGAGCACAAACCATCGAGGAGGTAATCAGCTTCCCGATTGATCGGGCCTGATTAACTATTGCGTGCTTCGTCCATAACACGATTGGTATAGAGTTCCCGCATCCTGTTCGTAATAGGACCCGGTTCTCCGCTACCAATTTTATGTCCATCGATCTCGACTACTCCCAGCGCCATCGTTGTCGCGCTGCTGATAAACGCTTCGTCCGCAGCCAAGGCCTCCTCCAGGGTAAACAGTCGCTCTTCAATCGCGATGTCTTCACTGTCTGCAAGCTCAAGTAAGGTGCGTCTTCGAATTCCTGGCAAGATCGAATTTGACAGTGGGCGAGTGATTACTGTGCCATCTTTGACTATATAGGCAGAAGAAGAAACACCTTCGGTAATGTACCCGTCTTCCATCATCCAGCCTTCTTTTGCGCCTTTGCTAACAGCATCCTGTTTAGCGAGACATTGACCCAGAAGGTTAATCGATTTGATGTCACGACGTTTCCAACGCAGGTCAGTCGTGGTGGCGACTTTGATTCCAGTGGTAGCTGCAGGATTGTTCTGCAGATTCATTGGAGTTGTGAACGCCATGAAACTGGACGCTGTGTTCTCGGGAAAGTGAAACTCCCGTTCTGCCACACCGCGGGTAACCTGAGAATACACAACCCCTTCTTCAAGTTGGTTGCGTGCAATCAGTTCCTGCATTACCTCCATGTATTCTTGTTTCGAACAGGGCCAGGCAATAGCAAGTTCGCCGAGGCTTCGATCCAGCCTCTCATAGAAATATTCTTTGTCGACTACTTTGCCCAGAAAAACTGGAACGACTTCATACACACCGTCGCCAAAAATGAAGCCGCGATCAAAAATCGAAATCTTTGCTTCGTCACCAGGGAGATACTCGCCATTGAGATAGACAATCCTTTCCATGAGGGGCTCCTATTTGAATTCTTCCGCAAAGCTTTGAAGTGCTTCTCCATGCAATCGTTGCACTGTCCACTCGTCCATTGGGACGGCACCAATAGAGTGATAAAACTGGATTGAGGGCTCATTCCAATTGAGCACCGACCACTCCACACGTGTGTAGTTTCTATCCACGGCGATTTTCGCCAGGTAAGCCAACAGGCACTTGCCGAATCCCTTGCCGCGCATTTCCGGTTGCACATACAGGTCTTCGAGATAGATGCCTGGTCGTCCGGTAAAAGTTGAAAAATTATTGAAGAAGAGGGCATAGCCCACGGCCTCGTCCTGGTATTCCGCTATGACAACTTCGGCGTAGGATCGCTCGCCGAATAAAGAGTCTTGCAGTACCTCTACTGTGGCCACCACTTCGTGGGCAAGTTTTTCATACTCGGCGAGTTCTTGAATGAATCCCAGTATTAATGGGCAATCGTCTTTCGTGGCCTGACGTAAACGAAAACCAGGCAGGGCTGTCTCAATGATCATGATTTAACTGGTTGGTGTCGGTTGCTAAAAGTTGCTGGATAGTTAGGTTTGTAGGTTGCTGTAAGTCGTCTCCGGCCAGCGAGAACGCTGCATTCTCGACTATTCGGTCCAAGGCTTCGCTGCTATAATACGCGCCCTTTTTGGGCCGGCTGGACGTACCTGATTTAATTGGTTTAACAGATCAAAAGCGGAGAAAGTTTGAAGCCTTTCTTTTCCAGATGTGCCTGATCGAAACAATCGTAGCGGCAAATCATTCGTAAAGGAAACATGATGTCAGAGCAAAAATCCACCATTATTTACACGGAAACTGATGAAGCCCCCGCATTAGCGACTTACTCATTACTTCCTATCATTGAGGCCTTCTGTAAAGCATCAGATGTAGCCGTGGAGATTCGAGATATCTCTCTCTCCGGACGCATTATCGCCAACTTCTCTGATTTCCTGCCAGCAGAGCAGCAGCAGCCTGACGCCCTGGCCGAGCTGGGAGAAATGACCCAGGACCCGATGGCCAACATTATCAAGTTGCCAAACATCTCAGCCTCTATCCCGCAAATGAAGGCGGCAATTAAAGAGCTGCAGGACAAAGGCTATGCTCTGCCTGACTATCCTGAAGAACCTGCAAACGAAAAAGAACAAGACATCAAAGACCGTTACGATCGAGTGAAGGGCAGCGCGGTAAACCCTGTTTTACGTGAGGGTAATTCCGATCGCCGGGCACCTGGTTCAGTGAAAAATTATGCGCGTCAGAACCCTCATTCCATGGGAGCCTGGTCATCAAGCTCCAAGTCTCATGTTTCCAGTATGTCCTCTGGCGATTTTTTTGGCTCAGAACAATCAACTACCGTCCCTGCTGCTAGCTCAGTCAACATTCAACACACAGACAGTGATGGCAATGTCACCATTCTTAAAGAGGGCATCGCACTACAAGCAGGTGAAGTCATCGATTCTTCCTGCATGAACAAGAATGCACTGCGCAGTTTTCTCGCGGAGCAGATCGATGACGCCAAGAATCAGGACGTCCTGATGTCCTTGCACATGAAAGCAACCATGATGAAGGTGTCCGATCCGATCATTTTCGGTCATGCGGTGACTGTGTATTACGCTGATGTGTTTGAGAAGTACGCAGAGACTTTTGAGCAACTGGGCGTTGACCCTAACAATGGCGTCGGCGACGTGTATGCCAAGATTCAGGATTTACCCGAGGACCAGAAATCTGCCATCGAAGCAGATATTCAGGCTGTCTATGAAACCCGACCAGCAATGGCCATGGTTGATTCGGATCGCGGCATCACCAATTTACATGTGCCCAGTGACATCATCATTGATGCTTCCATGCCAGCCGCGTTGCGTTCATCCGGTCAGATGTGGGGGCCAGATGGTCAGTTACACGATATGAAGGCCGTAATTCCTGACCGCAGTTATGCAGGCATCTATCAGGAAGTGATCGATTTCTGTCGTACCAACGGTGCATTCGACCCTGCCAAAATGGGCAGCGTGCCTAACGTTGGTCTTATGGCACAGAAGGCCGAAGAGTACGGTTCTCACGACAAGACTTTTGAAGTATCTGCCGACGGCAAGATGAGTGTGGTAGATAGCAGTGGTGCCGTGCTAATGGAACACACTGTTGAGAGCGGTGATATCTGGCGCATGTGCCAGGTTAAGGATGCACCCATCCAGGACTGGGTTAAGTTGGCAGTCAACAGATCACGCCTGAGTAACACACCAGTAGTATTCTGGCTCAACGAAGAGCGTGCTCACGATGCGGAGCTTATCAAGAAAGTGAATCAGTACCTGCCTGATCACGATACCGATGGCTTGGAAATCCATATCATGGCACCGACCGAAGCCTGCCGTTTTTCACTGCAGCGCATTGCGGAAAGTAAAGATACGATTTCAGCAACAGGTAACGTATTAAGAGACTACCTTACTGATCTGTTTCCAATCCTGGAGCTGGGTACCAGCGCCAAGATGCTTTCGATAGTGCCGCTCATGAATGGCGGTGGGTTGTTCGAAACCGGAGCCGGCGGTTCTGCACCGAAACATGTACAACAATTCGAAAAAGAAAATCACCTGCGCTGGGATTCACTGGGTGAGTTTCTGGCAATGGCAGCCTCGTTGGAACACCTGGCAAACGTCACCGACAATGCGCGAGCCCAGGTCTTGGCTGATGCGCTGGATAAGGCCACGGGTAAGTTTCTGGATACCAACAAGTCACCATCACGAAAAGTAAATGAACTGGACAATCGTGGCAGCCATTTCTATCTCTGTCTGTATTGGGCAGAAGCACTGGCCTCACAGACTGCTGACGCCGAGTTGCAGTCTCACTTTGCGGGCATTGCCGCAGCACTAAGTGAGAACGAAGCGAAGATTGTGGAAGAGTTAAACAGCGTACAAGGCGTGACAATGGATGTGGGAGGTTACTACAAACCAAATCCTAAGCTTGCTGCAGAAGCAATGCGTCCCAGTGCTACCTTCAACGAGATACTTGCTAGAGTCTGACGCTTTAGTTGGCAGTGTATCCCAAAGTCAGGGTGAATCAGCCCTGACTTCCTCAAACAGTACATAGGCACCGAGTCCCGTGAGGATTGCTCCCGAGACTCGATCTTGCCAGCGCTGTACTGATCCGCTCCCCTTGATCCAGCTAGCTGCTTTGTTAGCAAAGAAGGTAACGAATAGATCGCAAGGGATTGCAGAAGCAGTCACGATTAATCCAAGCAATAAAAATTGCGGCGCAGCAGGTCCGGCGCTGGGATCAATAAATTGTGGTAGCAAGGCGATAAAGAACAGCGCTGTTTTCGGATTGCTCACTTCCACGATGACACTTTGCTGAAAAATTTTCTGATTTCGAAGCAGCTGTTTCTGTTCAACAGTTTCGGTACCTGCAACTTGCCCGCTTCCCCGACGCAATGCATTTATTCCCAGATAAATAAGATAAGCAGCTCCTATTAGTTTTAAGGCGGAATAAGCCAGTGGCGAGTAGTTGAACAGAGCAGAGAGACCCAGCACCGCCGCTACCACGTGTACGAGTGAGCCCACTGCCAATCCTGCAACAGCGGACAAGCCACCGCTGATACCGTTCTCCAGAGTTCGCGCAATAATGTAAAAGTTAGAAGGGCCTGGAGAGAGGTTCATGATGAACGCAGCCAGCGTGAATGCGATGAGAGTTTCTAAAGAAGGCATGGAAACAACACTAAAAGTCTTTCAAAAAAAAGGCTCATCAAACGATGAGCCTTTTCGTGTTACAGAGATTAAACGCGGTTACTTAACTGGACGTACGTAACGCTTAATACCACCGACCGGACCAACCTCTGCGCCAAAGATGTTGCCATTCTTATCAGCGACAACGCCTTCTGCAGTACAGGTCCCGCGACAATCAGGTTGCGGATCAGGAATCAGAAATTCCACATTACCGGTAGCGGCACTACCGACACGAATACCACGTGTCCAGGCGCCATGAGCAGGATTCACAGAACCTGATTCAGAGTCTGCTGCATACAGGACATCGTTATCATCGATGTAGATGCCACTGTTGCGGCTGAACTGATACCAGATGTCCAGTAGATTACCTTCCTGGTCGAAAATCTGAATTCGGTCGTTGCCACGGTCGGCGACAAAGAGTCGGCCTTTCGAATCCATGGCCAAAGCATGTGGCTGACGGAACTGGCCTGGGCCCATTCCCCATTCGCCCCACTTCAATAACAGATTGCCATCGGGATCATAC